>CACBDD010000001.1 GCA_902537905.1 uncultured Pelagibacteraceae bacterium
TTCTTTTATCTGTCTCGCTATCATCAATTTTAACAGTGTATTCATCAAATTTAATGTTTTCTAATGATTTAATCTCTACTTTAGGTAATTCAGTGACTGACAATACATATTCTAATTCTTTATCTTCCCCATACGTTTTTAGATCTAATTTTGGCTGGCCCGCTGGTTTAATTTTTTTTTCTTCTAATGCTTTTGTAGATGTATCTTTCAAAACTTTGTCTAATACTTCGCCAAATACAGCTTTGCCGAATTGTCTCTTTAAAATTTCTTTTGGTACTTTTCCTGGACGAAAACCTTTTAAATTTACTGTTTCTTTAATCTCTTCATATTTTTCATCCATATAAGAGTCCATGGTCTCTTTATCGATAAAAATTTTTAGATCTTTGTTTAAGCCTTTTTTATTTTCTACAGTAACTTTCATAATTTATTAATGGTAGGGCGAAAAGGACTCGAACCTTCACCGATTGCTCGACTGGTTCCTAAGACCAGCGCGTCTACCAATTCCGCCATCGCCCCAGTTAAATTAGGTGCTTTATATATTATTGAACTCATTTGTCCAATCCGAATAATAGTGTAAAAGGATATAAAAATATAAAAAAATGATTGTTTCGCCTTGTATTAGTATTTGTAAAACAGATCCTTCGACTGGCTATTGTTATGGTTGTGGAAGAAATAACGAGGAAAAAAGACTTTGGAAACTTGAGGAAACGACAGATGATTGGAAAAAAGAAAATTTAAATGAAATTGAAAAAAGACTGACTGGTTGGCAACTTGAAAGTTTTAAAGAATCTTATTCTTACAAAATCAATAACGGTATATCTCTTTTCAAAAAAAACTTGATTAAAGAATAAAATAATATGAGCAAAGTTAAAATTGTAAGCATTGTTTATGCTATAGGTATAATTATTGGTGCTTTATTCTTTGATGTTTGGGGTGCAAACACCACTCCATTTAAAACATTGTCTGTATTTGCATGGACCGTAATATTTATTATAGCTTTATTTTATGCAGATAAGAAAGAGAAAAAATAAGTACTAAATATTTTTTTTTATAATTTTAGATTTTTTTTCCTGATTTAAATTTTTCTTTCTAAAATCAAATCTTGAATTTGATATATTTGATCTATGCTTTGCAAAAGCCTGTTTTTGTGCTTGTCGCATGGCTCTTTTTGAAGACATAATTCCTAATTTAATATTCTATTTCTAAAGTATCAATTACTTTTAAATTTTTATCTGAAATAACAATCTCGCCTGATGAAGGAGCATAATTTAAAAGCTCAGATATTACTACATAATGTGTAACAAAAATTATATTTTGTTTTTGGTCCCACGTTTTTAAAAACTTGTTAAAATCAATAACTTGTTTCTTTCTATTTTTAGAAAATTTTGCACTAAAGAAAGAATTCAAAAAATTTTTTGTTTCAAATTTTTTGAAAGCTATTTCCGCAGTTTCTTTACACCTACACCACTCACTTGAATAAATTTTATTAATTGAAATATTGTTAGTTTTAAAGAAATTACCAATATTTTTAGATTGTACTCTTCCCTCATCGTTTAAATTTCTTTGTGTTTCACATATGTTAATATCAAAATTAGTAGGATCTCCTCCTCCTGGTGCATAAGCATGACGAATAAATATTAACTTACCTCCTTTTTGAAGCTCATTAATCATAGCTTTACTAGAATCTGCTTTAATTGGAGAATTTAAAAATATAAATATAATTAAAAAATATTTAAAAATTTTCATTGATGAATATTAAATTAAAAAAACTTAATAAGAAAATTATTAAATGTAGAAAATGTCCAAGATTAATTAATTTTATTAAAAAAATATCTAATGAAAAGAGAAAACAAAATATAAATGAAGTTTATTGGGCAAAACCAGTTCCTGGATTTGGTAAGATAAATTCGAAACTATTAATATTAGGTCTGGCACCAGCAGCTCACGGTGGAACTAGAACCGGGAGACCTTTTACTGGAGATAAATCAAGTGATTTCCTGTTTTCTTGTTTAAATAAAGCAAATATTTCTAATCTACCATATTCAGAAAGTTTAAATGATGGACTAGAATTAAAATCAACCTTTATTACCAATATACTAAAATGTGTTCCTCCTGGTGATAGACCAACAAATGAAGAGCTCACAAATTGTTCTGACCATTTTGAAAATGAGATTGAAACTTTAAATCAAATCCAAACAATTGTTGCTTTAGGTAAAGTTGCCTTTGATAATTGTATTAAATATTACAAAAGAAAAAATAAATTAAATGGTAAATTTAATTTTAAGCATGGGAAGTATTATAATTTATCAAATAAAATCAAATTGTACGCGTGTTATCATCCAAGCCCTAGAAATGTAAATACAAAATTAATATCTGAAAAAATGATAGTCAATTTTTTCAAAAAAATAAAAAGAGCAACAGCTATTTAGATTTTAAAATATAAGGCTCAAAACTATTTAAAACAATCTCAGGAATTTTTGTAGGCTTTCCATTGGTATTTATAAAAACTAAATGTATTTTTGCATCAACAATTAATAAATTATCTTTATAAATGGACTGATCCATTACAAAAGAGGTTTTTGAAAAAGAGGAAATAAAAGATTTTATTGTTAAATTATCTTCTAAGTATGCTGATTTTTTATATTCGATGTTGCATGATTTTACAATTATTAAAGAATTAAATTCATTTTTAATTTTTAAATTACTTAAACCAATAGTTAATAGAGCTTCTGTTCTTGCTCTTTCAAAGTATTTTAAATAATTTGCATAATAAACTACTCCTCCTGAGTCAGTATCCTCATAGTAAATTTTAACATTATGTTTAAAAGTTTTATGCATTGTTTATTAATATCAAAAAATAAGAAATATTTATATAAACTAAGATATAATAACTACTATGAAAGTTTATATAATTTGGTTGATTGGAGTAATTTTATGGAACTATGGTGTTCCTGATGCCTCACCGACAGAGGACGTAATTGTTGCAATCATACTATCATTCCTGAGTATGGGGCTAAAAAAATATACTAAACTTTAATTAATTTGCTGAAAAATAAATGTTCTGAAAATAGGCTACAGATTTCATTTTAGAGTTATCTGTATCTGCCATAACTGCTAAGCCATCTAATTCATTTAAATCTAGATCGTGGAATTTCTTAAAGTCTTCTTTTACATTTGATTTGACAGTTACCCATTCATTTAGATTAGTTTTGGTTGTTGCCATTACATTATCTATAGATTTTTTTGTGTAAGGACTTGGCCAACTTTGTCCAACATCATTGTTGCTTGAAAAGACATAATTTACGGCTCTATTGGATAAAGGAGTTGCTCCTGTTTTTTTAACAGCAAAAACTCTAGCGGCAAAATCATGACCTTTTTTGGTATCTTCCTTAATTCCTGACAAATCTTGCTCAATTTTCCATGTAATATTAATAAAAGGTGTCTTGTTTAGATCGATTTTGACTTCTTTTCCAAGACCTGAAGCTGCATTATCAGCAACTGCTTTTAGGAAATTTCCATTTTCATTTTTACCAACAGTATAAATAGTCTTATTCTTTGCTCCTCTTACTTTTCTTACAGTTAATTCTGAAAGTTCTTCTTCAGTAAACTCAAATACTATAACTTCATTTGCAACAACTGAGCCGATTGAAATCAAAAAAATTGAAATAAGTTTAAAAAATATTTTCATAATTTAAGTTCTTAATACATTATTTAGACAAGATTTAAACATGCAAAAATCAGAATTAATTTTTAAATAATTGATATGAAAACAATTTCAATTTTTTTACTTCTAATTTATTGGTCAATAATAATATCTGCACCAATTATGTCTAATGATCTCAAAATGGGTAGTTCTAGAGCTATTAAATTAAATTCTAATTCTAAGGTATCAATATAATTTTAGGTGCAACACATGTACCATCATGAATTTGTTTAAAGGCATCACCACCATTTTTTAAATCTCTAAATTCAATCCAATCTAAAGAACCTATCTCTTTATTAGCTAATATTGCTAACGTTTGCTCAAAATCTTTATTGGTATAACAATAAGTTCCTATAACAGTCACCTCTTGGATTGTCATTTTTCTAAAATTAAAAGTTCCAGCCGGCTGAGTTAAGCCTATATGAATAATTGATCCGCCCGGTTTAACCACTTCAATAGCCTGTTGTCTTGAAATCTCCAAACCCACTGTATCAAATACAATATCAAATTTATTACTTTCTATTTCACTATGATCTGGTGCAACATATTTTGCCTCTAAATATTTAGAGCACTCATTCAATCTCAATTTATTTGGATCAGATAGAATTATATTTTTACTTTTTTTAATTTTCGATAAAATTAAACCACATAATAATCCAATTGCACCACCACCTTGAATCAAAATTTTACACTCAGACAAAGGTTTTTTTAGAGATTGCTCACCAATTAATACTGCATGTAAAGAAACTGCCGTTGGTTCTGCTACTGGGGCTTCATTCTTATCTAATCCATCTGGGATTTCATAAATGTTTTTATCAGGCGTAGATATCAATTCAGCAAAGGCACCTTGTCTTTCAATCGGCTTGTTCATTCCTAATAAGACTCTATGAGGACAAAGATGTTCTCTTCCACTTGTGCAGTATTCGCATTTGCCACAAGTTATTAGAGGATTTAAAACGACATTTTTACCCTTAAATTTTCCATTTTGTACTTCACCGCTAACTTCATGACCTAATATTAATGGTGGATTTCTTCTTTCATCATGTCCATGATACGCGTGCATATCTGAACCACATATTCCAGAAGCATGAATTTTTAAAATACTTTCTCCTGAAACTTCAATTGGATTTGGTTCTTCCCTATAAACTAGTTCTTGTGTTCCAGTATATACTAATGCTTTCATATTATTTTTTTGCCAACAAGTAATACGTTATCCAGGCTACAAATGCACCAATTATCCACGCATAAGACTGTAAAAACATTAAATTTGTATTCCAAATTGTTGATGCTGAAAAAATAAAACCTAAAAATAAAGAATAAACAGCCTTTAAATGCCAGCCTCCTGAATAAAAATATAACCCTTCACCATCAATAGAATAAATATCATTATTACTTAGTTCTTTATTTTTAATTAAATAATAATCTGCAATCATAACTCCAAATAAAGGTCCAAAAAATGCAGCAAAGGTATCAATAAAAGATAAAATGCCAATCTGACTTATTATAGTAAGCCAAAATATTGACACCACAAATCCTAAAAATCCAATAATTAAACTAGATGATTTCAAATTTAATTTATTAGGAATAAAATTTATTAATGAATATTGAGAAGGTATAAAATTTGAAACCAAATTAGTAGATAAAGAGGCAACAATAATAAAAAGCAAGGCAATTATTGTAATGGTTAAATTATCAAATTTTCCAATAATATCATTTGGACTTGTTAAAATAGAATTTAGATCTAAAAACTTTAAATTAAGAAAAACATCAGATCCAATTACAATAAAAACTGAAAAAAAAGAAAAAACAATTAAATTTAAAACTAAAGATAAATTACCTTTTTTAAGTTCTTTTTCATTTTTAACATACCGAGAAAAATCACCAAAATTTACCAATATAATTGAAAAATACGCAAATACAGTTCCAGCAATAGTGATCACAGGCCAAATATTATTTTTATCAATTAAATTCTTATAATTAAATATTTCAACAAATGCTTTTGAGGTACTTTTCACATCATTAAGCAATACAACAAAAAAAAAGAATACTATTCCAGAGTAAACTATAATTGCTGAGTAATTAATTATTTTTTTATTAAAATTTATACCAATGCTAAATAAAAAGCTTTGAAGTAAAATAGCAATAATTATTGAGGTCCAATCAATAACATTTAAACCTAGTGTAAAAATTAAAAAAATATTATTTTCAAGAATTGAACTATCAAAAGTAAATAAAGAAATTCGAATTAAATAAGTAAATGCTTTTGATAAAAAATACGTTTGAACTCCAAACATAAATATACCAACCAAACATCTCAAAAATCCAAAATACTGAGCACCTTTGAACCCTAAAGAAGTTCTTAAAAGAACAGCAAATGGTAGACCGTATTTTTGAGAAGGTTTTCCAATCAAATTTGCAAGAAAGTACACTAATAACGAACCAATTAGAGTTCCAAAAAAGACAACTAAAGTGTTTAAATTATAAACAATGTACAAAGAAGCTATTAATGAAAAAGCTATAACACTCTGAATATTTACTGCCCAGAAACTAAACAAATCTTTCCAATTCCAAACTTTATAATTAGGATTCACACTTACAAGATCCCAATTTGATAGTGAGTATTTAACTTTTTTACGACTCATAATTAAATAATAAACTAATTAAGTATGATACAATATCTTTTTTTAGATACTTAAATTTAAATACTTATGAAAAAATTTATCACGAATAACATTGGTTATTTTGCAATGTTGATGGCAGTTATTGGATTTGGTTCTGGTCCACCATTTGTGACTTTAGCATTAAAAGAATTTTTCATAATTGATTTACTGGCTGTACGATTTTTAATTGCTTTTTTATTGATGCTTTTTTTCTGCATTTTAATGAGGGTAGATCTTTCGATAAAAGTAGTTGGATTAAAACCTTTTTTAATGGGATTGTTAAATCCATTTCTGGTAACACTTTCATTTCACGTAGGTTTGCTGTTAACAAGTCCAGTTAATGGTGTAGCTATTATTAGTACACTTCCACTTATGCAACCATTTGTAGCAAAAATTTTTTTAAAAGAAAAAATAGAAATAAAAGTAATTATAGGTGTATTTGTCACTTTAATAGGAACATATTTATTGCTTACAAGCCAATTTAAATTAGGTGTTGGTAATTATCTAGGTGACTTAATTATTTTTCTAGGAATGCTTTGTGCATCAACTAACGAGGTAATTGGAAGAAAATTTATGCAAACAAAAGTAAATCAGTTATCTGTAAATACTTTTCAATATTTTACTGGTTTTGCACTTTCTTTTTTAATTCTTTTTATTATTTGGCCAAATTCTAGTTTTGAATACACTTATCATTTAGAACTTACCCCATCAGTAATGGCTGCTCTAACTTTATCTTTTATAACTTTTGCGGCATATTTATTTTATAATTATGCTTTAAGAAGACTTCCTTTGGGACGTATAAGCTTAATGTATCCGCTTACTGGTCCAATTGGAGCAACTTCTGCCTGGATAGTGATAGATGCTGAAATTAACTTTAAAATATTTTTATCTTTGGGAATAATTTTAATAGGAACAATAATTCCTTATGTTAATAAAAAATCTTAAATTAGGGAGATGGATACATTACTTCAGGTAACCAAAGTGCAATTTGAGGAAATATTATGATTAATATTAATCCAATTAATTGGATAACCATAAATTGCATCATTCCTAAATATATATCTTTTAAATCCCAATCAGGAACTACCCCTTTTAGAAAATAAGCAGATAATGCAACAGGTGGAGATAGCCATGCGGTTTGCAAATTGACTGCGACTAAAATTGCAAACCAAGTTAAATTAAATCCTAGTTCCTGCACTAAAGGTAAAAGAATTGGCAATACAATTAATACTATAGGTACCCACTCTAATGGCCATCCTAATAAGAAGATAACTGCCATCATTATTGCTAAAATCCAATATTTATTAATTTCTAAATTGAGTAAGTAATCAGTTAAAAGTGATGGAGTGCCTAACTTAGAAAAAACTGCTCCAAAAAAATTAGATGCAGCAACAAGAAACATAATCAAAGCTGTGATTTCTAAAGTTTTAATTAAAGCCTCTTTTAATCCTTTAAAAGTCATTTTTTTATAGGCCAAAGCTAAAACAATAGATCCAAAAGCTCCCATCCCAGCTCCTTCCGTTGGAGTTGCTAAACCAAACAAAATACTTCCTAACGCAAAAAATACTAAAGCTGCTGGTGGAACTAAGCCCATAAAAAATTCATACCAAACTTTACCCATATTAGTTGGTCTTTCATTGGCTGGTAAAACTGGACCTAGTTTAGGATTTAAAAAACATCTTAAAGTAGTGTACCCTGCGTACAAGCATGCAAGCATTATTCCAGGAATTATTGCTGCAGCAAATAAATCTGTAACTGGAATTTCTAAAACAGGACCCATAACTACCAACATAATGCTAGGTGGAATTAAAATTCCAAGAGTTCCACCTGCACAAATTAAACCGGCTGACAATCTTGTATCATAACCAGATCTAATCATCGTCTTACCTGCCATAATTCCTAAAATTGTAACTGAAGCTCCAACAATTCCAGTTGCTGCAGCAAATATTGTAGATACAAACATAACTGCATAAAATAATGCACCTCTAGTTTTAGAAAGCATTAGTTGGACAGAATTAAACAATCTTTCCATTAAACCAGCTTGTTCCATTAGAATTCCCATAAAGATAAAGAGCGGGACTGCCGCGAGGGTATTCTCGGTCATTATCATATTGAATTGGAGTGTCATTAGGTAAAAAACTAATTTTCCAAAACCCCAATAACCAAATACAAGCCCTAAAAATATTAAAGTGAACGAAATTGGAAAACCAATAAAGATTGCAAATAACATGCAACCAATCATTATTGCACCAATTATTTCAGGTGTAAAAAATTCCATTATGGCCATCTTCCTTTTACAAAGGCATAGTAGCTCTTAAGAACCTCAGATACTCCTTGAACCAATAATAAAAAAGCTCCTATAGGCATACAACTTTTTAATGGCCACATTATTGGCATCCATGTAGTATCCATTGCCCTTTGAATTCTGACTTTGCCCCCCAAGCATTCCATAAGATCTGAACGTCCACAAATAGATGTGTAAGCGTAATCAAAGCTAACCCAGAAAAATACTAAGAAACCAGGGAAAAAAAATAATAAATATAAAAATAAATCTACTTTGGCTTGATTTTTTACTTTCCAGTTTCGATATAAAAAATCAGCTCTTATGTGTATTCCTTTTGATAAAGTATACGCTGCACCTAACATAAATAATGCGCCAGCTAACATTCTACTAATATCAAATGACCAAAGTGTAGGTCGATTAAAGAAATGCCTTCCAATTACTTCATAAACCATTGCAAATATTAAAGGCACTGTTATCCAGCAAACAATTTTGCCAGTAACAAGCATATTTCTGTCAATAAATTCTATTGTTTTTGCCATCCAAGGATCCATGTCCTTTGGCATTTTTGTGCTAGTACGACGTTCAGCGATAAGCTCATCGGTTATGTCCAGATTTTCACTAACGTTCTCTTTAGACTTTTTATCAACCATTGAGCAATTTAATTAATTTTGATTATTAAAAAACGGGGATAAATTTAATTATCCCCGTTTTAAATTAATTTTTATTGTTGTTTTGCAAATGCAGTACCAATAGATGCATCAGATGTTTCCATCTGAGAAATAAATGGCACAACTATTTTCGCATGCGCTGTCATATGATCATACACTTCTTTAAAGAAAGCATTTTCTGCAGCGTTCTTTTTAAGAGTTGCTTGAGCAGCATTCATGTACTCAGTGAAATAATCAGCTGGTGTATCCCATAATTTTACACCATGATTTTCAGTAAGATCAATCAATGCTTTTCCATTTTCTACAGCTCTATTAGTGATGTTTCTAGTAATCATCGCTTCAGATGCAATTTCCATTGCATATTTTTGATGATCAGTTAGAGAATTATATACATCACCATTGATGTAAATATCACCATTAACTACGTTTTGGTGTAAACCTTGTAGGTAGTAGTTTTTTAGAACTTTTTGGAAACCAAAAACTGAGTCTGGCTTTGGACAACACCATTCAGCAGCATCGATAGTTCCTTTTTCAAGTGCTGGTAAAATATCACCACCTGATAAAGACACAGATGCAATACCAATATCTTTATAAGTTTGTCCTGGGATTCCTGGAGGAGTTCTGAATCTATACTTTCTGAAATCATCCATGCTTGTAATTGGCTCTTTAAACCAACCTAATGCCTCAGGTCCAGATGAAGCCATCACGAAACCTTTAACATTCATACCCATTTCATCCCAAAGTCTGTCGTACAACTGTTTTCCACCGTTATCAAAATACCATGCTAACCATGATTTAGTTGATAATCCGATACCTCCACCTGCAACAGGTGAACCGAACAACATAGCAGCTGGGTGGTAGTTAGACCAGTAGTGTGTCCAAGCAGCACCACCATCAACTAAACCTTTGTCAACAGCTTCTAGTGTTTCTTTCATACCAACAACTTCACCTTTTGATAAAAGTTCAAATACTAACTCTCCTCGAGTTAATTGAGTAACTCTATCAGTCCACATCTTTACGATTTGACCATCGTAAGAAGTTTTAGGAAAAGTAAGTTGGATTTTTAAAGTTTTAGCAGAAGCAGTACTAATTAAAGATACCGCAAAAACTAAAGCTAAAATCATTGAAGTGATTTTTTTCATTTATTTCCCTCTCTTTATTTATTTATTAAGACTTAATAATTTTCGTAGTAAACATTATTGAAATAAGAAAGTAAAGTGATTAAAATAATTATATATAAATTTTAAATATAATTCTTATTAATTCTAAACTAATCTTCGCCCTTAGGGTCAAAAGGATAATCCCACGCATCACCACCAATTTTTTTTGAAATACCTGAGTAATCAGTATCCGCATCACCCTCCTCACAAAAATCTGAAAAAATTTTTAAAGCAGCTTTTCCTAAAGGTGTGCTTGCATTAACAGAAGTAGCTGCGTCATTTGCTAAATTTAAATCTTTTTTCATCATAGCTGCTGTAAAACCTGGTCTATATTTATTATTTGAAGGAACTCCGTCTGTTAAATCAGGTAAGGGAGTATAATTTGTGAGTGCCCAATTGTTACCTGATGCCTCTTTAATTATTTTATGAACTTTTTTTATATCCATTTTTAATCTTTTTGCCAACATCAAAGCCTCAGATGCTGCTATCATCGAAATTCCAAGAGACATGTTGTTACAAATTTTTACACCAACCCCACTTCCTTGATCTCCAGCATGTAGTATTTTTTGTCCCATTATCTCTAAAAGTGGTGAAGCTAATTTTACTGCATCATTACTACCACCAACTAAAAAATTCAATTTTCCAACTCTAGCACCCATCACACCACCAGTAACTGGAGCGTCAATCATTTTTATTCCCAAAGACTTTGCTTCATCTCCTACCTTTAATGAAGTTTCAATATCTATTGTTGAACATTCAATAATTAAACAATCTTTAGAAATTTTTTTTAAAATTCCATTCTCACCAAGATATAATTCATAAACATGTTTTCCTTCTGGTAACATTGATATTACAGTTGAAGCATTGGATAAAAGATCATCTAAAGAATTTACAACATTTAAACCTGTCTTTTTTGCAGTTTTAATTGCGTGTTCTGAAACATCGAAAACTTTAACCTGTTTTCCAGCTTTTACTAATTGTTGTGCCATGGGATTTCCCATGTTTCCTACTCCAATAAATGAAATATGATTACTCATCTATATTTGAACTCCCTCTATTAATTAATACTGTTTTACTTTGGGTGAAATGATTGATCATACTATCAAATGCATATTCTTTTCCAAGACCACTCATTTTTAATCCACCATAAGAAACATTTGCTCTTGGAGCTACACATTGATTAACTTGAACAAAACCTGCATCTATTTCCTCAACAAATTGAAGTGCTCTTGATAGATTTTGTGTCCATAAAACTGCTGACAATCCAAAAGGAGTATCATTTGCACTCTCAATAACTTCGTCAAATGATTTAAATGGGATTGCACAAGCAACTGGACCAAATATTTCTTCCTGACACACAGGCGACTTTACTGGAACCCCCGACAATAAAGTAGGTTCATAAAAAAAACCTTCTTTGTATTCACCACCTTTTTTTTGATTACCTCCATGTAGAACTTTTGTTGATGAGTTTTCTTTTGCAATATTCATATAATGTAATGTTCTTTTCAATTGATCCTCTGAAATTATTGCTCCTACATCTGAATTTTCATCTAAAGCATTTCCCATTTCAAGATTTTTTAATCTATCAACAACACCATCTAAAACTTTTTCATAAATTTTTTCTTGTATATAAACTCTTGAGCCAGCGGTACATGCTTGTCCTTGTCTGGTATATCTCATACCATCGATTACACCAGGTATAGCAATATCAAGATCTGCATCGCTCATGATTATATTAGGATTTTTTCCACCGAGTTCTAATGTTACCGGACAAAGTTTTGGAGCTGCTTTTTGAGCAATAATTTTACCAACATTAAATGAGCCAGTGAAAGTAATTTTTCTTACATCGGGATGAGACAAAAGTGGCTCTCCGCATTCTTCTCCGTATCCAGAAATAACATTTAAAACTCCTGGAGGAAGTTCTTGTTGAAAAATCTCTGCTAATAGTAATGCACAGAAAGGTGCTTGTTCAGCTGTCTTTAAAACAACAGTATTACCAGCTACAATTGCTGGAGCTATCTTTGCAACAGTTAAAAATAAAGGAGCATTCCAAGGAACGATAGCACAAACAACTCCAATTGGATCTCTTGTTGTGTAGTGTAAAGTATTTGCAATATTTGGAGGATAATTCTCACCTTTAATCTCTCCAGATAAACCAGCAAACATCCTAGTTAATTCAATTGAGGCGGAAGTTTCTGGTTTAGCTTGTGTTCTTAAAGCGTTCCCTGTGTCCAGAGCTAGTAAAGTTTCAATCTCATCTCTTCTTTGCTCAAGTTTTCTAGCACCTAATTCTACCAATCTTCCTCTTTCTCTTGCTGGTACTTTCTTCCATTCTTTAAAAGCATTTAGAGAAGATTTTACTGCAAGATTAACTTCAACCTTATTGCATTGGGGAGCTTCACCTATATTTTCTCCTGTGCTTGGATTTATTACATTAATTTTATTATTAGTTGATGATGAGATTAATTTACCGTCTATTAAAATTTTATTTGATAATCTTTTTGCATTTTTGTTTGCTTTTTCGAAATTACTTAAAAAATCACTCATAATTACAATTCACCTTCTCTTGTTTTAGCAGCTAACCAACCACCATCAATTTTAATCTCCGATCCATTAATAAAATCAGATTCATTAGAAGATAAAAAAATTGCTGCTCCAACTATATCAGATGGTAGTCCCCACCTACCAACAATTGTTTCTTTTCCCCATTGCTCACCATGAGTTGGGTCTTCTGCATATTTTTTATTAAATGGTGTAGATATTAGACCTGGACAAATTGTATTGACATTTATATTTGATCCTTTCAAATCTATAGCAAGAGCTCTGGTTAAACCCAGTATTCCACTTTTGGCTGCAACATATCCTACACGATCAGGTCTCCCCATAAAACTAGCGATCGAACCAAAATTTATAATTTTACCTTTACCTATTTTTTTCATCTCAGGTATTACTGCCTGACAACAAATATATGGTCCAGTAAGATTAACAGAAATCATGTCATCCCAATCACTTAAGTCATGATTTTCAAGTTTTTTAACATGTCTTATCCCAGCGTTATTAATCAATATATCTATTTGATCAAATCTATTAATTGTTTCTGATATCAAATTTTTAACACTTGCTTCGTTTGAAACATCGGTTTCTACGTAAATTGCATCACCATTATTTTTTACGATTTCTTTAACAACATTAGAAGAGTTTTCTTTATCTAAATCTGCAACAACAACTTTAGCTCCCTCTTTGGCAAGGCCTAAGGAAATTTCTTCTCCTATACCTTTTCCACCACCTGTAACAATTGCAACTTTATTTTTTAATTTCATTTTTATTACTAAATATTATTTCATGATTAAATACAAAAAAAAATTATTGTTTTTAAGCTCTAAAAAATAGGTATACTTTTGATACTATGATTAAATTTGAGAGTATTAACAACTTTTTAAAATTAATAGGAGGAAAATGGAAAATTAAAATTTTAGCTGAATTACATATAGGATCTAGAAGATTTTCTGAATTAAAGAACAATTTAGATGGAATTACTGCGAGAATGTTAATTAGAGAATTGAGAAATTTGGAAAATGACACTCTAATAAAAAAAAGGATTAACAATAAAATAAATGATTATATTTTAACTGATTTTGGTAAATCCAGTGCTTACATAATTGAAGCTATAAACGATTGGGGAAATAATAAGAAACGTAAAATTAATAAAGTGATTGAAAATGATTATCGTGTAATTGATTTATTTCAGGAAGAAATACGTATCAAAAAGATACAGAGCCAAAGAATTAAAAATAAAAACTAATTATAACTTACAAGCGGTTTATTGCTTTTTATCCAAGATTGAATTCCTCCATCAAGAACATACACATTTGTAAAACCTAAATCTTCAGCAAATGCATTACCTAAAATTTCAGCAGTTTTTCCGTCATGACTTATAAAAATCAATTCAATTCCTTGAGACTCAGCACCTGCTAAAGCCCTAACTTTATCCATTAAATAAACATTGAATTTACCATTAATATCAAATGCTGTTTCTTGAAATGAACCTTTAATTACACCTGTCTTTTTCCATTGATTATCAAGCCTAATATCTAATGCCACTGCATTTTCATTAATTAAATTTTCTAGTTTTTCACTATCAATTTTTTCATAATTAGGACTCAAAACATCTAGAATTTTAAATTCAAAGATCAAGTTTGAATTTGGTGGGATTAATTCGCCTGCACCCTTTTCGCCATATGCAAGCATTGAAGGTATTTTAATTTTTCTTTTAGAACCTTTGTTTGCTCCCACTATTCCTTGCTCAAACCCTGGAATAACTTCTTTCATTCCTATTTGAAAAACTAATGGTTTGTCTTTACCAACATTAGTGTCAAAGACTGTTCCATCTTCAAAAGAACCTGTGTATTCAATTTTTACCCAAGAATGATTTACAACTTTTAAACCATTTCCTTTAGTGTCATTAATGATTTCAATATTTTCTGCTAAAAGAAAGTTAATTTTAAAAAGTGTTAAAATAATTATTACAAAAATTTTTTTCATTTATGAGATATATTAAAACCCTTATACATTTTTTTTTTAACTTTATTACAGATTTTTCTATACTGAGGCAATCCTGCTGGATAAGGTATAAAAGTTTTTGGTTTACCTGGAATATTATCACCCTTATACCAAGAATTTTTTGCTTTCATAAAAAGAGATTTATTGGCTAATGTATTTATTTTTTTAACCCAATTTTCAGCTTCTTTAGCTTCAGGTTCAACTGAAAGACTATTTGATTTTTCTAAATATTTAATAAATTCAGATATCCATTCTACATGCTGTTGAATTTGTGCAGGAACATTAGTTAATACTGAAGGACTACCAGGTCCAGATATGATAAAAAAATTTGGAAAATTTGGTATCATTAAGCCTAAATATGTTGTCGGACCATTTTTCCAATATTTGTTTAATTTAATATTTTTTCTACCAGTCAAATTTAAAGACAAAATAGGACCTGAAAGCGCATCATAGCCTGTTGCAAAAATTATTTTATCAAATTTTAATTCCTCATTATTTGTCTTTATCCCATTTTTTGTAATCTTGACTATTGGATTTTCTTTTAAATCAATTAAACGAACATTTTTTCTATTAAATGTTTCAAAATAATCTGTATTTAAAGTTGGTCTTTTTGAAGTAAATGGATGACCAAAATCTGTAAGTTTTTTTGCAATTTCTTTGTCTTGAACAATATTTATTATTTTTTGCTTTATATAGTTTGAGGCTATTTTGTTGGCATTTAATTTTTTAGTTATATCGCTAAAACATGCCCTAAATGATAAACCTCCATTTAGCCATGCTTTTTCTAAAATTTTTAATCTTTTACTCTCATTAAAATCAAAAATAGATTTTTTCGAAAATTTAAATGCATGACCACCAGGTGTCTTTGTAAGTAGATTTTTAATTTGTTTGTAATTTTTTTTAGTATTTTTAATAAATGTTTTTGTAAGTTTTCTGTTTCTTGCTGGAACACTATAATTTGGTGTCCTTTGAAATATTGTGAGTGATTTTGCAGATTTTGCTACAACTGGGGCAATTTGTATTCCACTTGATCCTGTTCCAATTTGTGCAACTTTTTGATTTTTAAAACTTATTTTTTTATCTGGCCATCTTCCACTGTGATACCACTCTCCTTTAAAACTTTTAATGCCCTTAATATTTGGTACATTTGCTGCAGATAATGATCCAACTGCACTTATTAAATATTTGCAATAAAATACTTTTTTTTTATTTGTTTTTACTCTCCATAAATTTTTTTTATCTAAATAATCAGCTGAAATGACCTTATTGTTAAAAATTATATTTTTTCTTAAGCTAAGCTTTTTCTCTACATATTTAAGATAACTGAGGATTTCTTTTTGATTAGGATATCTTTCTTTCCATTTCCAATTTTTGTAAATTTCTTCAGAAAAAGTATAGCAATAAATATGGCTCTCTGTATCACATCTCGATCCCGGATATTTATTCCAATACCAAGTCCCTCCTATGTCCTTACCTTCTTCAATAACAAGAGTTTTTAAACCTAATTGATCTCTACATTTATGTAATTGATAAAGGCCAGAAAAACCTGCTCCTATAATTATTGCGTCTAAATACAAATTTTTAATTAAATTGTGTGGTTTTTAAAAATTTTACTTCCACCTTTATTTTTACCACTGAGTAAATGTAACTCTCTTTGAAGTGAATAACCTACTTTGTCTTCTATGGTTTTTGCACCCACATGATCAAAAAAAGATGTAGCTGGCATATATCTATACGTAAGTCCCGCTCTTCTTTTTCCAGAATTATTTGCTCTGGATCCATGAAATAAATAAACATCATGCATTGAGAACATTCCTGGCTTTAGATGAACTGATTTTGCTTGGTCTTTAATTTCATCAATATTTTTTAAAGTTTGATTCAAGGTAACATTCGTAGACTCTAGTGTATTGTGCTCAGCTAACTTTTTATCTAAATGTGAGCCTGGTATATATTGTAGTGGACCATTTTCTTCTGTAACTTCATCAATTGATAACCAAACAGTTACTGACTCCAATGGTTTTATAGGCCAGTATTCACCATCTTGGTGCCAAGGTGTTTCTTTGCCATTTTTTTCTTTTTTACAAAATAATGATGACCCCCAAAGAATTATATCTTCTCCGATTAATTGCTTAACCTCTTGTATAATTTCTGGATACATTGCAAATTCCAAAAATTTACCGTCTCTCTCATACAAACCACTGACAAATTCATTATTTTCACCTTTATGATCTTCAAGATATTTATCTAAGGCTGAATTTAAATCTTTTATTTTATCAGAGGATAATTGAGTTGAGCTTTTTACTAAACCATCATTGTTGTATGTCTTAATTTGATCAACCGAAAGCATAATAAAACATATTGAATATTTGTTTTATTGTCAAATTTTAAGTTTAATAAATATATATAAAGTCTATATTTATTTTTTTCTAATAATTCAAAATGAAAAATATTTATACTTGGTCAGCCAAACCTACACAAAGAAATCTCACAGTTGCTGATCTTAAATCTTTGAAAGGAAAAAAAAAATTTACTCAAGTTAGAGCAAATACATTTGATGAAGCCTTTGCAGCAGAAGAAGCTGGTATTGATATGATTGTTGCAAATGCAAAAAATATTATTGAAGTTAGAAAAGGTTCAAATAATTTATTCTTAACAGCGTCATTATTTTGGGAGGAATTTGTTACTAAAGAAGAAATTTTAAAAGGTGCGTTTAAAGCATTAGAAAATGGAGCTGACGCAATTTTTACTCCGAGAAACACTGAAGTTATAGAAATGTTATCTAATGAAGATATTCCTGTAATGGGTCATCTTGGTTTAGTACCAAGAAAATCATCTTGGTTTGGTGGTTTAAGAGCTATCGGCAAAACCCCAAAAGAAGCTCATGAACTTTTCCAAAAATTCAAAGATTTAGAAAATGCAGGAGCCTTCGCAGTAGAAGGTGAAGTTATACCAGAAAATGTAATGAAAGAAATTTCAGATAGAACAAGCATGATAACTGTGTCTATGGGTTCAGGTAAAAAAACTGATGTTATATATTTGTTTATGGAAGATATTTGTGGAGATAATCTAATTCCCCCTAGACATGCAAAAGCATATGGAAATTTATTAAAACTCAAACAACAAGTAAATATTGAAAGATTAAAAGCATTAAAAGCTTTTAAAAAAAATGCATTAAGTGGAAAATTCCCTCAAAAAAAACAATCAGTAAGTATAAGCAACCAAGAATTTAAAAAATTTTTAAATTTATTGAATTCATAGATTATTTAATTTTTTTACTTTATAAGCAATTGAAATGGAAATCTTTGATTATATAATTCTTGGTGGGGGATCAGCTGGTTGTGTTCTGGCAAATAGACTGTCTGCAAATCCTAAAAATAAAGTTTTACTTCTTGAAGCTGGTGGTAAAGATACTTATCCATGGATCCATATTCCAGTTGGTTACTTTAAAACAATGCATAATCCAAAAGTAGATTGGTGTTTTAAAACTGAACCTGATGAAAAAATGAATAATAGATCGATTAGATATCCAAGAGGTAAAACACTTGGAGGAAGTTCCTCTATCAATGGCCTTTTGTGGATAAGAGGACAAAGTGAGGATTATAATATTTGGCGCCAGTTAGGTAATACAGGCTGGGGTTGGAATGATGTTCTGCCATATTTTTTAAAATCAGAAAATAATGAATTAGGTAAAGGTGAGTTTCACAATGACAGTGGTCCAATTACAGTAGCAAATAAAAAAATTAATTTAAAGCTACTTGATGAATTTCAAAATGCTGCTGAAGAATATGGAATACCAAAAACAAATGATTTTAATACTGGAGATAATACTGGTGTAGGTTTTTTTCAATTTACAACAAGTTTTAATAAAACTGGTTTAAAGTTAAGATGTAGTGCTGCAAAAGGATATTTAAATCCAGTAAAAAAGAGGTCAAATCTAAAGATTGTTGTAAAAGCTCACGTACAAAAAATAAATTTTGAAGGAAAGAAAGCTATTGGCGCTAGCTATTATAAAGGTGATAAGCTTGTTGAAGTAAAAGCTAATAAAGAAATAATTTTATCTGCTGGCGCTATTGGTTCGCCCCATATTCTTCAAGTATCAGGCATAGGAAATAAAGAAAAACTAAAAAAACTTGGTATTAATATAGTGCATGAGTCTAATGGTGTAGGAATGAATTTGCAGGATCATTTAATGTTTAGGCCAGTTTACAAAGTTAAAAATTTAAAATCTTTAAATAGAAAAGTTGAAAGTTTATTTGGTAGGTTTATGATGGGACTTGAGTATATTTTTAACCAAAGTGGGCCTGTTACTATGGGTGCAAGTCAGGTTTGTGGTTTTGTTAAAAGCGATCCATCTAGAGCAACTCCAAATTTACAGTTTCACGTTTCACCAGTAAGTACTGATATATTAGGAGTAACCCCTATGCATGATTTTGAGGGAATAACTCCTACTGTCGCAAATATTAGACCCACAAGCCGAGGTGAAATAAATATAGTTAGCTCTGACAGTCGAGTTTATCCAAAAATTAAAATGAATTATTTATCAACTGACGATGACAGAAAAGTTGCAGCAACTGGTTTAAAAATAATTCGTAAAATTATGCTAGAGACAGAGACTTTTAAAAAATATGAACCAGAAGAATATAGACCAGGTGTTCATATAACTGATGATGAGGAATTAGTAAAAGAAGGTTCAAATTTTACTCAGACAATATTTCACCCCGTTGGAACGTGTAAAATGGGTCAGGATGAAATGTCAGTTGTTGATGAAAAACTAAAAGTAAGAGGTATTGATAATCTTAGGGTAATAGATGCCTCTATAATGCCCAATATAACCTCTGGAAACACTAATGCACCTACAATAATGATTGCAGAAAAAGGTGCTGACATGATACTAGAGCATTAATGTTTGCAGAATATTTTACACCAGAACAGATTGCTATTTTAACTCAAATTATTTTTATAGATTTAGTTCTAGCTGGTGACAATGCCATTATAATTGGAATGGTAGCTTCAAAATTTCCAATAGAGCAAAGAAAGAAGGTTATATTTTGGGGTATTGGTGGTGCAGTAATATTAAGAATTATACTAACGTTACTAACAGCTTATTTGTTACAAATTACTGGACTAAGACTTATTGGCGGAATTTTACTTCTTTATATTGTTTACAAACTGTATGTTGATGTAATTAAAGGATCAGATTCAGAAGAAGACATAAAAGTAGATAACTCGAGCTTTTTAAAAGCTATTTGGACTGTGTTACTTGCTGATTTTACTATGAGTTTAGATAATGTCTTAGGTGTGGCTGGTGCTGCGGGAGATCATTATGGACTACTTGTGTTTGGATTAGTTCTATCGATCGTTTTAATGGCAACTGCTGCAACATTAATTTCTGGATGGATAAAAAAATACAAATGGATTGCGTGGGTTGGATTATTAGCAATATTAATAGTAGCTGTTGAGTTGATTTATACAGATATTAAAATAATATTGTTTTAATGTATCTTCAAAAAATTAATCTTAAAAATAAATACGCGCTAGTTACTGGTGCTGGCAAAGGACTTGGAAGAGCTTGTTCTATTGCACTGGCAGAAGCTGGTGCAATTGTTATAGCATTAAGCAGAACACCCTCTGATTTAATCAAATTAGAAAAAGATATTAAAAAGATTAAAGGTAAAGTAATTAAAGTTCCTTGTGATGTAATGAATTATGAAGAGCTAAAAACAAAATTAGAAAAAATCAAAATTATTGATGTCTTAGTAAACAATGCGGGAACTAATATCCCTGAGCCTTTTGAAAAAATTAAACAAACAAGCATGAACTATTTGGTAGATTTAAATCTAAAAGGTGCATTTAACGTTGCTCAATTAGTTGTAAAAAAAATGCTTAAAAATAAAAAAAGACCTGGCTCTATTATTAATATGTCTTCCCAATTAGGTCATGTTGGTATGGGTGGGAGAAATGTTTACAATATGACTAAATTTGGAATTGAAGGTTTAACAAAAGGTATGGGTGTAGAATTAGCAAAAAGAAATATAAGAGTTAATACCGTTGCTCCCACATTTGTTGAAACACCAATGGTCAAAAACTTCTTTAAAAATAAAAAATTCAAAAAACTAGCCCTTGGAAAAATTCCAATGGGAAAAGCAGCAACTGAAAGTGATGTAGCAACAACAGTTTGTTTCTTGGCCTCATCTGCTTCCTCAATGATAACTGGAACATCAATTATAATAGATGGTGGATGGACAGCTCAGTAATAAATAGATTTTTTCTAATATTTTTCTTTTTTTTTTCAACTGCAAACGCAATAGAATTTCAAGGTAAATTCTTACAAGGTCATTTTATTTTAGGAAAAACAAACCCTAATGCTAAAATAATTGTTGGAAAAAAACAAGTAAGGGTATCAAAGGATGGTTTTTTCGTTTTTGGTATTGATAGAGATCGAAAATATGATCTTACTTTTACAAAAATTTTTGGTGAAAAAAAAACCACAATAACAAAAAAAGTTTTAAAAAGAAAATACAACATTCAAAGAATAGATGGCCTGGAAGAAAGCAAAGTAACGCCACCTGAGTCAGTATATAAAAGAATAAAAAAAGAAAATAATGCAATTGGTGAAGCAAGAGCAATTAATTCTGAATTACAGTTTTTTAAACAAAAATTTATAATGCCTGTTGAAGGTATAATTAGCGGTGTTTATGGTAGTCAAAGAATTTTAAATGGTAAACCTAGATGGCCACATTATGGAATTGATATAGCAGCAAAACAAGGAACAATGATTAAATCATCTGGCTCAGGAAAAGTTACAATGGCTGAAGATGATTTATATTATACCGGCGGTACAGTAATTATGGATCACGGTCATGGTATATCAACAATATATTCACATTTAGAAAATGTTTTAGTTTCTGTGGGAGATTTAATTAATCAAGGAGATATTATTGGAACAGTAGGATCGACTGGAAGATCGACAGGACCTCATCTTGATTTTAGAATTAATTGGTTTCAAACTAGATTAGATCCAATGTCTGTTTTGGAAAATTAATAAAAAAACATCCAAATACCAACAAGGATTAATATAAATCCACCAATTTGATTTAAAATTTTTAAATATTTTGATGCTATGATTTCTCTAAACTTACCGAATACAAAAGCATATGAGCTATCAAATATTGTAGCTACAATTATAAAGACTATTCCAAAATAAATTATCTGATAGCTGACTGGTTCATCTATATTAATAAATTGAGGAATAAATGCACCGAGGAATAAAAAGATTTTTGGATTAGTTAAAATCACTATTAATCCTTGGAGAAAATATTTTTTTTCAAATTTAGTTACTTGAGTTTTGTTTAAATCAATATCTGACTTAATTGTAATTACTCCAAGTGAAATTAAATAAATCGCGCCTAAAATTCTTACATATTTAATTATCACTTCTAGAAAAGGAGAAACTATCTCAAATCCAAGTGCTAATAAAAGCAACAAAATTAAAACACCAACTTGTGTACCAAAAACATTTAATAACCCTGCTTTTAAACCAGATTTTAAAGAATTAGCAATTATCAGACTAACAGTAGGTCCTGGTACTATCACTATTAAAATACTTGCTATAACAAAATATAGTAATACAAAATCCATATCAGTCTGAATTAATCAATAACAACTTGAAAGAAAAATAAAATAAAAAAATGAAATTTAAATCAAAAGAAACACTAGGAATTATTTTTGCAATAATTGCTTATTTTTCATTTTCAATTCTTGATGCAGTTCAAAAAACTGCAGTAATTCACTATTCTATATTTCAATTGTTATTTATTAAATATACTTTTGTACTTTTGCTAAGCATGATAGAGGCAAAAAGAGCTAACAATACTAATTTTTATAGATCTAATAATTTAAAACTTCAAATAACAAGAAGCCTGCTATCAATTTTAGAGTCTGGATTTTTTGTTTTATCTTTTAAACATTTGTCTTTAGCAAATGCGCATAGCATAGGTGCACTTGCACCAATAATTATAGTTGCTTTGTCTGTATTTATTTTAAATGAGAGAGTATCAATCAAAACTTGGATAGCAATATTTATAGGTTTTATTGGAGTTTTGATTATTATTAGACCTGCATCTGATGTATTTAGTGTAAATTCTTTTATCCCTTTGTTAGCAGCTTTTTTTCTAGGTCTTTATCAAGTAGCAACAAAAAAAATAACTGAATATGATGCTCCTGAAGTATCCTTGTTCTACTCTTCTTTAGTTGGGATTATTATAACTTCAATAATGGCATTTAATTTTTGGCAACCTATTGATTTAAATTCTTTATATTTCTTTGTGCCAATTGGTTTATTTTTTTCATTAGGTATATACTTTCAAATATTAGCACTCAAAAACGCAAGAGCTAGCATAATTCAACCCTTCCATTATACTTTAATATTTTGGGCAATAATTTTTGGATTTTTCTTTTATGATGATGTTCCAGATTTATTTACTATTATAGGAGCAATAATAATTACAACTTCAGGAATATTTGTTATAAATCAAACTTCAAAAAAATAATTTTAAAACTTATATGACAAAAACACTTAAAGAAAAATTTTCAGATAAATTAGTAAATGCTTTTCTAAAAAACAAAATCATTTCTCCAATACCTAGTAAATTTACAAAAAAACTTACTGAAGCAGACAAATTTAGAAAATTGTGTGAAAGCAAAATTAAAGATCCCATAATAGGTTTTAAAGCTGGTGGAACAGGTATTCCATTAATGAAAAAACTAAAAGAAAAAGAACCTTTTATTGCATCTGTTTTTAAAAAAAACTTAATAAAAAGCGGTAAGAAAGTAAAAATAAATAAATATACTTTAGGTATTGAGGTTGAAGTTTGTTATTTAATCAAAAAAAATTTTTTCTCCTCTAAAGGCAAGATAACCAAAAATAATGTATCTAAATATATATCGCACATGGCGCCTTGTATAGAAGTAGTTGGATATAGACAAAAAAGAATAGGTATTACTTCCTTTGGAGATTTAAGCAGTGACTTTGGAGGTAATATTAAATTTTTAATAGGTCAAAAGAAAAAATTTAAAAAAATTAATATAGGTAATTTAAAAACAAATATTGCAAATAAAAAAGCTAATCAAAGTGTAGACGGAAACACAAGTGCAGTTTATGTTAACCCAATAAACTCTTTAAGATTTATTTTGAATAAAGTTAAGAAAGATAAAATTAATTTAGACAAAGATTTTTATGTTTTTACAGGATCTACAGTTGGGGTTGTGCCTATAGTTAAAAAAGGAATACATTCTGCTAAAATTGAAAAACTTGGATCTGTAAAAGCAAATATTATTTAAATTTCAGATCTTGCTCTTAAACGTTCGTAAATTAATCTTGTTTTTATTCCTAAATTTAAAAAAGGTTGAGGTGGTAACCAAGTAGGTTTGTTTCTTGCTTCAATTGTTTTTATTTCACTTGAATTTTCATTAATTGCTTTAAGTGCAATTTGTTCACCAAATAAAGTTCCTACGCCAATACCTGATCCGTTATAACAACCTACAGCAAAAATATTACTATCAATTTTTTCAAATATTTGAGAGCTATTCCTTGTTCTTGATACAATTCCAGACCAAGATGATTTAATTATATCATTGGGTAATTGAGGAAATCTTTTTTGTATTCCAATTTTCTGACTTATAGATCTTTTTTCAAGAATTTTTTTAGACATATTAAATGGACTGTGAACTTCGGCTGTATTTCTTATTAAAATTCTTCTATCTTTTGTCATTCTAATTGTGGCGCCCATTGGCCTTACAGGTAGTACTCCCCACTCTTTTGGTTCTCCGATAGATTTAAATTCTTCATCAGATAATCTTCTTGTCATGCTGGCAGTTAAAGTAATAGGAAAATTATAATTTGATTTTATACCTAATGATTTCATAAAACCATTCGTAGCAAAAATAATGTTTTTTGTTTTAATTGTTCCGTTTTTGAAATTACAATAAATAAAATCTTTATTTTTAGACCAATTTAATAAACAAGAATTTTCATACAAATAAACATTGGAAGGTAACGCATCAACCATTGCCCTAACTAATTTTCCTGGATGTAGTAAAATACCACCCTTTGTATAAAGTCCAATATTATAAAAATAAGTACCTAATCTTTCAGATAACTCCTTATTTCCTAATATACTATGTTCAAATCCTAGTTTGGATAATGTGTTAGAAAAATTTTCTAAAATTTTTTTATCTTCAATTTTTGAGGAAGCAAAATATTTTCCACTTTCATTCCAATCACAATCTACTTGGTGTTCTTTAATAAATTTTTTTACTACGTCTATTCCTAATGAATAAATATCAGCTTTCTTTTTATAATTTTCCAATTCTTTATTTGATGTAAAACCATCATTCAAAGTTGTATCAACCAAATAACCTGAATTTCTACCACTAGCGCCCTCACCTGCTAGTTGAGCATCTGCTAGTATAATTTTTAAATTTGAATTTATTTGAGCTAATTTTCTTGCAGCAGACAGACCTGTATAACCAGCTCCTATTATTAACCAATCACACTCATCGTTTGTTAAAAGGGAATTAATGTTTGTTCTTGGATTAAGGTCATTAATCCAACTACAGTTATTATCGTTAGTCACTTCCATGAAGTGACTTTACGATAATTGATAAATTTTTAAAAGATTTTAAGAGTTTAATGAAGGTTGTTTCTTCATATCTGCTTTGTTGATACCAGCAACTCTTACCGGTTTCTTCATCGCATCTCTTCTAAATGGTTCTCCAAGCTCTTGGTTTAGAATTACTTCTATAAATGTTGTAATTCCTTTCTTTTGATCTTCACAAGATTGCTTGATTGCATTTGTTGTTTCTTCCATTGTTCTAACAGTTACACCTTTTAAGCCACATGCATCAGCAACTTTGGCATAACTTAATTCAGGGTCTAGCTCAGTTCCAACAAAATTATTATCAAACCATAGAGTAGTATTTCTTTTCTCTGCTCCCCATTGATAGTTTCTGAAAATTACCATAGTAATTGCAGGCCATTCCTCCCTAGCACATGAACTCATTTCATTCATGCTGATACCAAAAGCTCCGTCACCAGCAAAACCAATCACTGGAGTATCAGGACAACCAATTTTAGCACCTAGTATAGATGGAAACCCATAACCACAAGGTCCAAATAAACCTGGAGCTAAATATTTTCTTGGTTTTTCAAAAGTAGGATAAGCATTTCCTATTGCACAGTTATTTCCAATATCACTTGAAATAATTACATCATCAGGCATACCAGATTGAATTGCTCTCCAAGCTTGTCTTGGTGACATTCTATCCGCATCTCTTTCTCTAGCTTCTTTATTCCAAACTGTTCCTTCATCATCATCTTCGTGATCTAAACTTGAAAGTTTTTGTAACCACGCTGATTTTGTTTGATGAATTAAATCTTTTCTAGCTTGTCTATCGGTATCTCCTGCGTTTGAAGATAGTTTTGCTAAAATTTGCTCAGCAACTAGTTTTGCATCACCACTTATTCCAACAGTTACTTTTTTAGTCAAACCAATTCTATCAGGATTAATATCTACCTGAATAATGTTTGCATTCTTCGGCCAATAATCAATTCCATATCCTGGTAGAGTTGAAAATGGATTTAGTCTTGTACCTAGTGCTAAAACAACATCTGCTTTTGAAATTAATTCCATTGCAGCTTTAGAACCATTATAACCTAAAGGTCCTACTGCTAGTGGGTGACTTCCTGGAAAACTATCGTTATGTTGATAACCAGAACATACTGGTGCGTCTAATTTTTCAGCAAGATTTTTAGTAGCATCAATAGCTCCACCAATAACAACACCCGCACCTGAAAGTATTACTGGAAATTTTGCATTAGATAATAAATCAGCAGCTTTAGAAACAGCATCGTTACCTCCACCTTGTCTTTCTAATCTTACAATTGGTGGTAAATCAATATCAATAACCTGGCACCAATAATCTCTAGGAACATTTATTTGTGCAGGAGCTGAACCTCTTATAGCTTTTTCAATTACTCGATTAAGAACTTCTGCCATTCTTGATGGATCTCTAACTTCTTCTTGATAACAAACCATATCTTTAAAAAGGTTCATTTGTTCAACTTCTTGAAAACCACCTTGGCCCATAGTTTTATTTGCAGCTTGTGGTGTTACCAACAATAGAGGAGTATGGTTCCAATATGCAGTTTTAATAGGAGTTACTAGTCCTGTTATTCCTGGTCCATTTTGTGCAATGACCATGGACATTTTACCAGTAGCCCTAGTGTAACCATCAGCAATTAAACCACCATTTGTTTCATGAGCAACATCCCAAAATGTAATTCCTGCATCAGGGAAAATATCTGAAATTGGCATAAACGCTGAACCAATAATTCCAAAAGCGTGCTCAATTCCATGCATTTGTAAAACTTTTACAAAAGCTTCTTCTGTTGTCATTTTTGTCATAAAACTAGAACCTCTCTAAAGTGTAAATTTATTAATTTTTTATAATTCGTTTGTTAATTTTTGCGATTAATATATAAGAATTTACAAATTTCAAACAAACAAATCGACACGATATGGCAACAGATATAATTATTCATGATAAAAAAGACAACGTTGGAGTAGTTGTTATTGAAAAAATCACTCCAAAACAAGACTGTGCATGCTGGATAATGGAAGATGACAGTTCAACAAATATTCAATCATTAGATGAAATCCCATTAGGTCATAAAATAGCTATGGTTGACCTTAATGAAGGAGATACAATTCTTAAATATGGTCACGATATTGGTAAAGTAGTTAAATCAATTAAAAAAGGTGAACATGTTCATGTTCACAATGTTAAAACAAAGAAATGGTAGTTTTATGGAAATTCCAAAAAGTTTTTTAGGTTACAAAAGAGAAAACGGCAGAGCCGGAACAAGAAATCATGTAATAATTTTACCAGTAGATGATATTTCAAACGCATGTGCTGAAGCTGTCGCAAACAATATTAAAGGAACTATAGCTCTACCTCATTCTTATGGAAGACTACAATTTGGAGCAGACTTAGAATTGCACTTCAGAACGATGATTGGAACTGGCTGTAACCCGAATGTTGCTGCTGTAATCGTCATTGGTATTGAGCCTAAATGGACAAAAAAAATTGTAGATGGTATTGCGAAAACTGGAAAACCTGTTGAGGGTTTCCACATTGAAAGAACTGGTGACATTGGTACTACAATGAAAGCATCAAAAAAAGCACAAGAATTTGTAATGTGGGCCTCAGAAAAACAAAGAGAAGAGTGTCCAATGAGTGACCTTTGGATTTCAGTAAAATGTGGTGAGTCTGATACGACATCTGGTTTAGCTGCAAACCCAACTGTTGGAAATTTAATGGATAAATTAGAACCATTAGGAGTTCACTTATGTTTTGGTGAAACATCTGAATTAACTGGTGCAGAACAAGTTTGTGCAACTAGAGGTGCAACAAAAGAAGCTTCTGAAAAGTTTATGAAAACTTGGAGTTCTTATAATGATTTTATATTAAAAGAGGCAACTGATGATCTTTCTGAAAGTCAGCCGACAGCTGGAAATATAGCTGGGGGATTGACTACAATTGAAGAAAAAGCCTTTGGAAATTTTCAAAAAATTGGAAATTGCAAATTTATTGATGTACTTGAACCAGCTGAAGAGCCCACTAAAGGAAAAGGTTTATATTTTATGGATACTTCTTCTGCGGCTGCAGAATGTGTAACACTTCAAGCAGCAGCAGGATTTAATATACATTTGTTTCCAACAGGCCAAGGAAATATTGTAGGAAATCCAATTGAACCAGTTGTTAAATTAACTGCAAACCCACTTACTGTTAAAGGCATGGGTGAACATATTGACTGTGATGTTTCTAAAATTTTATCAAGAGAAATGAATTTATCACAAGCAGGTGATGAGCTAATTAAAACAACTTTAAGAGTTGCTAACGGAAGATTAACTTGTGCAGAAGCTTTAGGTCATAGAGAATTTGTAATGACTAAGCTTTATAGAAGTGCTTGATTAAAAAACACTAATTATGGATAAAAATAAGTACCTGGTACTTTTACCTGGTATTATACTTGCATTCGTTCTTTACACTCTATCGCAAGGTTTTAATAATATTATAGGTACCGAGTTATTAGGATATGAGAAAAGTCCTATATCCACTGCAATGATAGCAATCCTTTTAGGAATGTTCTTTGGAAATATTTTTAAAATTAGAGAAAGTTTTGTGAGAGGTTTAGATTTTACACAAAAAAATATTTTAAAACTTGGAATAATTTGCCTAGGTATTCAATTAAAACCTTTTGAGTTTCTAGAATTTGGTTCAATTGCTATTCCTTTAATAGTGATTTGTATAGTAAGTGTATTAGTAGTCATTAAACTTTTAATTAATAAATTAAAAATTCCTAGAAATATGGCCTATCTAATTTCTATAGGAAGTACAGTATGTGGAACAACAGCTATAATGGCAACTGCTCCCGTTATTGGTGCAAAAAAAAATGAGATATCTTATGCAATTGCAAACATCACTTTGTTTGGAATTCTTTCAATGTTGATTTATCCATATTTTGCAAATTTTTATTTTGATGGTGAGCCACTTTTAATTGGTTTGTTTTTGGGTACTTCTATCCATGAAACTGCTCAAGTAGCAGCTTCTGGATTAATCTACGATCAGCAATTCAATAGCCCAGAAACATTAAATATTGCAACAGTTACTAAACTAATAAGAAATACCTTTTTGATTATTATGATACCCTTGTTTGCGTATCTTTATAACAGAGGCCAATCTAAAGAAAAAAAATACTCAATTATTGATATTTTTCCCTATTTTGTACTAGGTTTTGTTGCAATGATTATTGTTCGAAATGTTGGTGATCAACTGTTTATTTCAAACAATAGTGAACTTTGGCTTAGTACTGTTGATGGTATTAAATCTTTATCAAAAATATTTCTCACAATGGCAATGGCAGCAATTGGTATGTCTACAAATTTAAGAGATATAAAAAATATGGGATACAAACCTTTTGTTGTTGGTTTTGTAGGTATGGCAACGGTAGGATTGGTTAGTATTACAACTATAGAATTATATTTAAATTTTTTTAATTAAGATTTAACTAATATTTTTTTTCTAAAGTTTGAGATAAATCGTCTTATAAAAGCTGCTCCAACACCTAAAATAATTGCAAACATAATTGTAAATAGTCCATAAAAGAATGGCATCTCTTTAGAAAAATCAACTATAAATTGAGAAAAGAAATTTAAATCTGAACTAGTTGCTTTAGCTGCTCCATTTATAATTTTTTCTGCAAAGAAAGTATCGTATGCTATCGCTATACCCACTAACAGTAATAAAATTGCTAATAAAGCTCTTAAACCAGAACTATCGATTCTTTCTCCTAATTTTTGCCCTACCTGAACTCCTATGATAGATCCTACAACTAACATAAGAACTAGTAATAAATCTATAGATCCATAATTAAAAGAATGAAGAAAAGTAACAACTACACTTACAAATATTGTTACAAACAAAGATGTACCTGGAACTAATTTAGTGGGCATTTTAATTATATAAATCATTGCTGGAACTAAAATAAACGCACCTCCTATTCCCATGATGGCTGCGATAAAACCAACTAATAGACCAATTATAATTGGAGTAAAAATACTCTCATATAATTTAGACTTTGGGAATCTCATTCTTAAAGGAAGGCCATGTATCCAATAATGAACATGTAATTTTTTTTTAACAGTAACGTTTCTTTTTGCTTTATCTATTTCACCCAAACTTTCGACAAGCATTAAAGTTCCAATTATTGCTAATATATACATATAAGCCAGAGAGATAACTGTATCAATTTTTCCAATACCTTTAAAATATGTAAATGTATAAATTCCTAAAGAAGTTCCAATCACACCTCCTATCACAATCATTGAACCCATTTTATAATCTAAAGTATTTTTTAAATAATGTGTCGTAGATCCAGAAACTGAAGTAGCTAAAATATTATTTGCTTCATTTGCAACTGCATATGCAGGAGGTATTCCTAAAAAAATTAGAAAAGGTGTCATTAAAAAACCACCACCAACACCAAATAAACCTGAAAGCACTCCAACAATAGCACTTAATAAAAGTATCTCGATAGGGTTAACAAAAACTTGAGCTATCGGTAAAAATACTTCCATAAAAAATTTAAATGTTGTTAAAAAACAACTTAGTTAAAAGTGATAAAAGTTCCAACTAAAATCACTCCCCAGTAAGCTGTTAAGCTAGCTATAATTCCTGCCTTAATAAATGTAGTTTTAAAATTTGAGAGTTTGTTTATAATTTTTACGTTAGAAAGTAACATTAAATCCGTCATTACACCCACAACGAAATTTGTCAAACAATTATTTATTATCAAGCAATTTTTTTTACCTAATAGATGGTAGCCCCAAAAACTTTAATTGTATCGTCCTCAACTCCTAAAACCAATCTTCCAAGGAACTCTCCTGGGATCTCTTTATTTGTCTGTTTAATTAGAACGGTTATATGATCTCCTCTTCTAAGACATCCAAATGGTTCGAAAGTCTCTTTAAGATTAGTAATAAGCTTGTTATTGGCCCACTGCTTACCAAGCTCTACTTCATTAGCACCAAAAAGCATTTGAGTGGAAAAATCTTTAGTGAATCCACCATAATCTTTGAGATTAGATGATTTAACCAAATTATCCCAAATTGGTTTGGCTAATTCATATATTTCATCATCTGTTTTAGATAAAATATCCATGTGATTTAATTAAATTGTCTACTAAGAAGCTTTTTTCTTCTCGTTCTCATCCACTATGTGGTAGACAGGAACTTTCTCCATACTAAATTTGCCAGTTTTTGGATCTCTTCTAGAAACTGTTAAGCAATGCCAATTATCATCATCAAGTTTCATGTGATCACCTCTGTAATAGTATCCTGGCCATCTAGTTTCTTCTCTAAACATTGTGTGCTCTGTTACACATTGAGAGGTTAGAGCTCTATGTTTAAGTTCCCATGCTCTCATAAGCTGGTGATAATCCTCAGCTCCAACATTTTCAAGATCTTCCTCAAGCCAAGCTAACAACTCTAATCCTCTTTTTAACATATTAGCATTAGTCATGTAATTTGTAGCTATTCCACCTACATATTCATCCATTATTCTTTGTAAACGCTGTAAGCCTTGAATAGGTGAAATATAGCTTGGAGATACAGTTCCTCCAGTAATCTCATTTTGAGCAACTGTGTAGTTTTCTAAAGGTTTATAAACTTTAACTTTAAAATCTTCACATTGTTTGTCTGATACCTTTAAGCCCTCAGCCTTTTTGTCCTCAATGTATTTTACAGCTGCTTTTGCAGCTAATCTACCTTCAGTAAATGAGCCTGAAGAAAATTTGTGAGCGCTTCCACCTACAGTATCACCGGCTCCAAATAGTCCGTCAATTGTTAGCATTCTGTTATAGCCCCAGAAGTACTCTGGTGGAGACAAGTCCTCTGGTCCGCTTACCCAAGCTCCAGAGCAAGTAGCATGAGAACCCATTACGTATGGTTCTGAAGTTGTTAATTCAGGATTTGTATATTTCGGGTCAATGTTTTGAGATGCCCAAACAACAGCTTGACCAACAGTCATTCCTAAGAAATTTTCCCAACCAACAGTTTCTAAATGTGGGTCTTGAAAAGCCTCAGTAGTAACCATATGAATTGGCCCACCACCCGCCATTGTTTCTTGAATAAAAGCATGATTTCTTAAACACGTAGGTGTTGGATGGTGATCTATATATTCACCTACTAATTCTTTAGTTTGGTCATACCATTTCTTCTCGTAGTTTTCACCGTTTGCATTTTGTGTATATGTTTTTAAATGTAAGAAGTAAGCTCCAACAGGTCCATATCCATCTTTAAATCTACATAATACAATTCTATTTTCCATTTGAGTCATTTTAGCACCAGCTGCAATTGGTAATGCATATGCTGAACCATTGCTCCAAGGAGCATACCAAGTTCTTCCCATTCCTTCTCCAACAGCTCTAGGCTTAAATATGTGTGAAGCTCCTCCTGCTGCAACAATTACAGCCTTTGCTCTAAATACATGGAAATCGCCTGTTCTCATATTAAATCCAACAGCTCCACCAACTCTATTCTCTTGAGCCTCATCCATTAAAAGATGAGTGATCATAATTCTATTATAAATTTTGTCCGCAGATTTTTTTGCTGCTTCTGCAACAATTGGCTTATAACTTTCACCGTGGATCATTATCTGCCACTTACCTTCTCTTAAATATCTTCCGGTCTCTTCATTTTTCATCATAGGAAGACCCCATTCATCAAACATATGAACAGTTGAATCTACATGACGAGCCATGTCATATCCTAAATCTTCTCTAACCATTCCCATCAAATCATTTCGTGCGTATCTGACGTGATCTTCAGGTTGATTTTCACCCCACTGCATACCCATGTAACAGTTAATTGCGTAAAGACCTTGAGCCACTGCCCCACTTCTATCAATGTTTGCTTTTTCAACACAAACAATTTTCATATCTCTGCCCCAGTGCCTCGCTTCAAAAGTTGCACCAGTACCAGCCATACCTCCACCAACAACTAATACATCGCAGTCTTCGTAATGAGTTTTGTGCTTAGCCATTAGTAATAAACTCCTTTTTTAAAGGACTCTTTTGGAACTGCAGGAAGTTCACCATCGATATTTAGTCCTTCAGGTTCAGTGTATAATCTTTGTGAATTTAATTCTCCTTGTTTAATTTTTTCACCATCTGCAAGTTTAGGAATAAATTTTCCCCATGGTTTTGTTGTTATTGGCGAAACAAAGTCTTTTGTTGTTCCATTTCTAAATTTAATTTTCCAAGAAATAGTTCCTTTTTCTTCCTCACGTCTTACTCTAACGCTATGTCCCATTGGAGCAAAATCTGCATAACCTCTTACGTCAATCGCATGATTTGGGCATGCTTTTACACATGAATAACATTCCCAACAAAAATTTGGTTCTATATTTTTTGCACGTCTAATATTTTCATCAATGTGCATTATATCTGATGGACAAATATCTACGCAGTGACCGCATCCATCACATCTAGTCATATATACAAAAGTTGACATAATTTATTTTCTTTCCTTTTTTGTTATCATATTAATAATGTTTTGGCTCTTCTCTTTTTATTCCTAGGCCAAATTGCTCAGGCGCATCCGCTGGAGGTGGTAAATTATCTCTAGAACCGTCTGCTTCAGCCAAATTTTTCTGTATTGCTGCTCCAGGCTTATAGAACATGTGAGCAAATTTCGACCAATAAACTCCACCAAATAAAACTAAATTAGAAACTACAAACAATGCAAAAAATAAGAATGATAAACCTACTTGACCATTAAATTGGGTATAAGACCAAGCTAGTCCAAAAGTTGAACATGCTAATAATGCTAGAACAAACAAATCAGCTTTAATAATTCTATACCAAGGGTGTGCTTCGGCAGAAACATCTACTCTTAAAAAAAACCAAAACCAAAATCCACCAACACATGTAAGTATTGCGCCTACATGCCATAACATTGACCACAATGTAGAAGAAGTTTTATCTGCACCTGTATAACAAAACACTAACATTGCTGAAGCAATCCAAAAGATTATAGTTCCATACATACCAAGAACATGCGCTAACCTTCTTTTTCCAAAACCTAATTCTGATGTTGTTCCAATGTCATAAACAGTAGTCTTAGCAATAATTTTTGCCTTCTCAGCAGCTCCAACCTCTCTTGTTGCCTGCAATTTTGCTTTTTTTGCATTGTTAAAGAAATAAGTTAAATTTTTGTGGTGTATCATCTGAATAATTGTTCCAAAAACAATTAAAAGAACCATTGCAATTATAAAACCTTGCATAACAACAGTAGGAACTACTTCTGATAATAACAAAAATGGATTTGTTTCAAGCATTTTACCCTTATGTATAATTATTTTAAATAATTTTAAAGTTTTCTAATCTAGATAACCCATCATATCAACAAAAACTATTGATAAATTTGTCTTTAATAACAATTAAAAAATATTTACTTTCTTTTGTAATGTTGTTTTTTTGGGATCACAGATCTAACTCCGCCTTGAGGATTCTCCACATCCCCTTCTCTTCTTGGGATTAAATGAATATGACAATGCATAATTGATTGGCCTGCAGATTTTCCTGCATTTGTGCCTATATTGAAACCTTTAACACTAGAATCTTGTTTTAAAATTTTTTCTTTAGTTTTTAAGATCAACTCGTTACATGCCTGAATTTCATCTTTAGTAAGCTCAAAATATGTCTCAATATGTCTTTTGGGAACGATAAGACTATGAAATTGTGAGACAGGGTAACTATCTGTGGATGAATAAGCCAATTGGTTTTCAAACTGAAGCTCCTCTTTCCTGATTTTACAAAATATACAAGGGTTGTTTGGATCTTTCATATTTAAACAAGAGAGTTATATATTTTATTTAACTTAGTGTAGCAAACAATCTTTCTTCTCTTCCATTTAAGATCGTTTATTTTTGATACTGATGTTACACCTTTGCCAGATCCAATTAAAATTATTTCTTCGTAATCATTAATTGATTTTATTGAAATATCTTCGAAATTAATTTTAATTTTCTTGCTTATAAATTTAAGTGTGTTTCCAAAATAACAATTTTTTTTAGGTGAATAAATCTTTCCATTTTTCACAAAAACTAAATTTGAAGTACCAGTTTCCAAAATTCTTTCATCTGCTATTAAAGCAATATCAAATTTAGATGAGTCAACTTTGCTTAATTTTGCTAATATTTTTTTATAATAGAGATTTTTATAATTTGGTTCTACTCGTTTATATTTAAACAATAAAAGATTAAAATTACTTTTTGGTTTTGGTCTTTTTCTAATTGAGACTGATATCAGTTTTTTATTTAATGCTATACGAAATAAGTTATCAGGACCTTTGTATAGAGTATTTTTCTTAATTAAATTTTTAATAATGTTTTTTAAATCGTCTTTTCTTATTCCATATTTTTTTGTAGATTTTATTAAATTCTCTAAATGTTGTTTTAGCAGAATTAACTTAGGAGGTTTTCCAACCATTCGCATTGTGGTAAATACACCTCTGGAACCCCAAAGATCTTTGAAATTAACTTCTTTAAGATTACTAAGCTGATAAGATTTTTTTAATAAGAGTGTTGCCATTTTCTGTTAAAAAAGATTCTGGATGAAATTGAAATCCATATATTTTATTTTGGTTATCCTCAAGGCCCATAGGTATTTTTGTTTTACTGCATCGCATAGTTATTTTAATTGAATTCGATTTAAATGGCTCCATTAATTTTAATGAGTGATATCTTCCTACTTTAAACTGTTGATTGTTTTTAAAAATTTTACTGTGATTATTTGTTTTTATTTTAGATTGAAAGCCATGATATATTTTTTTTTGCTGTATTATTTTGCCTCCTTCATTATGCAAAATCATTTGATATCCAAGACAAATACCAATAATTTTTTTCTTTCCTTTGTATTTTTTATAAATTTTGGAAGTAGTGGGATAATCTTTTGGTGATCCAGGTCCTGGAGATAAAACAATCACATCACTTTTATCAAGTAATTTATAATTTACCTCATAATAGTTTGTGCAAATTACTTTATTAAATTTTGCAAATTGATGAACAACATTCCAAGTGAAAGAATCTTGGTGATCAATTATGTAAATCATTTAAATAACTCCAATAAAGATTTTGCTTTAATATAATTTTCGTTAAATTCCTTTTTTGGTGAACTATCTAATACTACACCAGATGCAGCTGAAATTTCTGATTGATTTTTATAATTTAATATAGATCTAATTATAATATTAAACTTCATATCTTGATTAAACTTAATGAATCCAAAACTTCCTGTGAAAATATTTCTACTTTCTTTTTCTTGCTTGTTTAAAAGTTCTAGAGTTCTAATTTTAGGGCAGCCTATTACAGATCCTCCTGGCATCATTGCTTTAATGATATCAATTAATTTTGTGTTTTTATTTAATGTTCCACCAATTGAAGTCACATAATGGAAAAGATGCTTGTATTCCTCGACATATTTTTTTTTAAGTATTTTTACACTTCCCGGTTTACAAATTTTGGATAAATCACTTCTTTCCATGTCAACTATCATATTGTGTTCTTTGGTTTCTTTCTCATTATTTTTAAAATATCTAAGAGCTATATTTTTATTTGATAATAATTTTTTCTTAAAAGTCCCAGCTATTGGTTTGGTAATTATTTTATTTTTTTTCTTATCTATTAATGTTTCTGGAGAACAGCTTACAATAGAGTAATCCTTATCTTTAATCATAAATGACTCTGGGGATGCATTAACGCGCATTAGTTTCCAAAAAAAATTAACAGGATTTATTAATGATTTATTCTTATATTTTGTACAAATTTTAATTTGATAGGTCTCACCTTGTCTTATTTTTTTTGCAAATAATTCAAATATTTTTCTATATTTTGCATAAGAAATATTAATCTTAAAAGGACTTAGTATTTGAGTTTTATTGAATTGATAATTGAAGGTGTGTCTTTTGATATTAGATATAACTTTAATATCTTTTCTAATTTTAATTATTGTCTCAGGTTTATAAAAAATTCCTTTATAAAAATTTATTCTTTTTTTATTTTTTAAATTAATACCAATTAAATTACATAAAATTTCATAACCAAAAAAACCAAGATATAAATCTGTTTCTTTTTTATATTTTTTTTTCTCTACAGATTTAAGAAATTTATGTATGTTTTTTTTTGTTAAAATGATCTTTTTAGAAAAATCAGTATAAATATTGTATCCATCATCTGTCTTATAGATTATTAAAGGCTTATCTGATTGATACAGATCCTCTAAATAAGGGTTGAACTTAAACTTATGCTGGCTGAGTTCTTTCAATTGCTTTCTCTACTATAGGTAAATGTATCAGACCTGCAAATAATGATAATGCGATAGATCCGTACCATGCATAGTCAAAATTTCCATTTAATTCATAAAATACACCACCTAGATATGCTCCTAGGAAAGAACCAATTTGATGGCTTACGAAAACTATCCCATATAAAAGTCCAACGTATTTTGTACCAAATATATGAGCAACAATTCCATTTGTTGGAGGAACTGTAGATAGCCATAAAAAACCAAAAGTAACACCAAAAACAACTGAATTAAATATACTTGGCGGTAAGAAAATAAAATAGATAATTGAAAATCCTCTTAAAAGGTAAATTGCACTTAATATTTTTTTCTTACTATACCTCGTTGCTAAATAACCACTTGTAATTGTGCCTGCCATATTAAATACACCGATTAAAGCTAGAACCATTGCAGGTGTCCAGTCAGGTAAACCTCTGTCTGCCATATATGTAGGAATATGTGTTGCTACTAAAGCAATATGCCAACCACAAACAAAAAAGCCTAAAGTAAGATAAATAAAACTTTTGTTTGCAAATGCCTCTTTTAAAGCTTCACTTGCAGTTTGACTATTATCTTGATTGACTCCTGCAGGTATTTTTGGAGTACTAATAAATAAAGATGCTATCAATCCAACTCCTAAGAGAAGGCTAAAATACAAAAGAGTATTTTCCCAACCTATTTCAACTAAAGAATATCTTACAAGTAAAGGTGAAACAAAATATCCAAAAGACCCTGCACAAGTAACTATACCTGTTGCAATAGTTCTGTTAGAGGCTGGAAAATGTTTTGCTACAACTGATACTGGGACACCAATTGCTGTGGAACCTAACCCAATTCCGATCATTACTCCTATGGTTAGGGTAAAATAACCTCCAGTATTAAAACCAGAATAAAAAAATAAAATCCCTACTAAATAAAAAACAAAGCCAACAAATATTGCAACTGCTCCTCCATACTTATCAGTGATTACACCAAATAATGGGCTGAATACTCCCCAAAGCAATAACTGCAAACCCATAACAAATCCAAAGTGAGAAATAGAAATGTCTAAGTCAGTATTGAAATCAAAATAAAACAAACCAAAAGTCTGTCTTATACCTAAAGAAATTATTACTACTATAGACGCTGCTATTAAAGTAACTAATGCCTTTTTACTTATAATAAAATTTTCCGAACTCATTTAAGACCTTTAAGAGCTTGTTTTATATCAGCTATAAGATCTTTAGGATCTTCTAATCCAATATGTAATCTAACAATGTACTCATTTTTTGCTAATTTAAGATAATTTCTATTTCCTTGTTCTCTAACATTTTGATGTAAAGCTAAACTTTCAAAGCCTCCCCAGCTATAACCATGTCCAAATAATTTTAGATTATTTACAAAATTAACAACTTTTTTTTCGCTTTTAGCATTAATTCTTAATCCCATTAAACCTGAGGCACCTGAATAATATTTCTTCCACATTCTAAAATTGTAAGAATCTTTTTTATAAGGATATAATAATTTTATATTTTTAAATTTAGATAAAAATTCTGCTACCTTTTTTGCATTTTCTCTGTGTCTATCTAATCTAACATCTAAAGTCCTTAATCCTCTTGTAATTAAATAAGCATCATCAGGTCCTAATCTTAATCCCGTAACCCTTTCTGCTACTTTTACTTTTGGGAATACTTTTTTATTTACGGCTAAACTTCCACCCATTACATCAGAATGACCTGAGTAATATTTTGTTGCTGAAACAATTGCCATATCAAAACCAAGTTTGATAGGTTTTAAAAAATATGGAGTTCCCCATGTATTATCAATTGCAGTTAGAATTTTATATTTTTTTGCTATAGATATAATTTTACCTAAATCTTGAAAGTCAAATGTATTACTTCCTGGATTTTCAACAAAAATTAATTTAGTTTTTTTTGTGATTGCTTTTTCTAATGTTTTAAGATCGTGTGGATCATAAAAAGTTGTTTTGATATTAAATTCTTTTAAAAAATCTTCTGTTAGCAACCTAGTCGGACTGTAAACTGGATCAGCAGCAATAATTTCATCACCAGGTCTTGTCACGCTAAAAATTGCAAGGAATACCGATCCAAACCCCGTAGGTGTTAAAAAAGTAAAGTAACTCTCCTCAAGTTTAGATAAAATTTGTTGTAGAATGTGAGTCGTTGAGGTTCCTTGTCTTCCATAATCAAAATGTCCACCTGTAGGATTTTTTTTAGCTTTCTCTTGGGTTATTCTAATATCTTGCATCGATTTGAAAATAATCGTTGATGCACGCACAATTGGTGGATTTACAGACTGATTATGAAAATCTTTAGCAGTATGTTTTAAAAATGTTTTAAAAGAATTACTCATAATAAAATTTGATATGTTTAAAAGACAATGCTATATCCCGTAAAAAACGTCAATAAATTTATAAATAGGACTAAATGAGTTATCCGAAAAAACATAGGGGTCGTAGAAAACAGGGCTCCAAAAAGAGAAGAGCAAAGAGAAAAAATAAGAAGAAATAATTCTTTTATTCTTTAATCCAACCACCACCAAGAACTCTATGGCCATATTGGTCTTTGCTATAAAATACACATGCCTGTCCTGGAGATATTCCGTCCTCAGGATTTAATAGATTTACACGAGCAGTATTATTTTCTTTTAAATCTACTTTTGCCTCAAGAAGACTACCTGTTGATCTAACCTTTACAAATATATTTTGCTCAAGATCTTTTTTATCAGTTAATAAATTTAAATCTTTTAAAGATATTTCTTTTTTTCCAAGGTTTTCTTTAGGTCCAACTATAATTTCATTTTTATCTGAATTAATTTTCAAAACATACAAAGCTTCTTTATCTGAAACCTTAATTCCTTTTCTTTGTCCAATTGTAAAATTAATTATACCATCATGAACACCAATTACGTTTCCATTTAAATTTTTTATATTACCTTTTTGAAAAGAGTCTGGTCTAAATTTTCTAATTACAGACGCATAATCTCCATTAGGTACAAAACAAATATCTTGGCTATCTGGTTTATCAGCTACATTTAAATCTAACTCTTTGGCAATTTCTCTTGTTTTATCTTTTAACATTCCACCAAGTGGAAATCTCAAATAATCTAGTTGCTCTCTTGTTGTATTAAATAAAAAATAACTCTGATCTCTATTTTCATCAATTGCTCTGTACATATTGTTCGTGTTGTTTAGGGTAATATTTTTTACATAATGTCCTGTAACCAGTGCATCTGCTTTAAGATCTTTTGATACCTCAAATAAATCTTTAAATTTTACTGTTTGATTACATTGAACACATGGAATTGGAGTTTCACCTTTTAAATAACTATCAACAAAGTTATCTATAACTCCTTGCTTGAATTTATCCTGATAGTATAAAATTTTATGTTCAATAGCTAATTTATGAGCAACACGTTTTGCATCCATGATATCTTGTCCCGAACAACACTGTTTAGATTTAGCTACTTCTTTTCCATCGTCATAAAGTTTAAGTGTGATGCCTATAACTTTATAACCTTCATTTTTCATAATACCTGCTACAGTTGACGAGTCTACCCCACCAGACATTGCAACAACCACTGTTGTATCCTCAGGTTTTTTGTTAATTCCAATAGAGTTAAATTCTTTATTCATTAGGTGGTATTTATACTTATTTACAATATAAGTTAAATTAAATGATTTTAGATTATGAACCAGGTGACAAAGTCACTAATCCAGAAAATAAAGACTGGGGCATTGGACAAGTGCAATCAATTATAAAAGATAAAGTCACTGTTAACTTTGAAAATGCAGGTAAAAAAGTAATAAATGCAAAAAATATAGAATTAAAAAAAATTGGCAAATAAAGAATGAACTTTCAAAAAATTATTGAAGATTTAGTTGATACCTTTTTGTCAGCAGGAGACTTGTCCCTTCAACTGAGAGAAAAAGGATTAAGTAAAGAAATTAAATCTGATAATACACCAGTGAGTAATGGTGATATTGAAGTTAATAATTTCATTTCTTCTCAAATATCAAAAGTAACACCTAACATTCCAATTATTTCTGAAGAATCTTCTGAAAATAAAGATAATTCTAAATTAAAAGATTTTTGGTTAATAGATCCTATAGACGGGACTTATGATTACATAAACAATTTAGAGGAATTCACTATTAATGCAGGTTTAATTATCAATAACAAACCTGTTGCAGGTTTAATAAATGCTCCTGCTAAAAAAAGAATGTTTTATTCTTATGGTAAAGGTAAATCTTTTGAACTTACTAATAACAAACCCATAAACCTTTCTGAGTTACCTTCTAAAAGAACAGAGCCACTTAATTTCATTTCTTACAGTAATAAAATTAAACCCGAAATTCAAAAAATTTATAGTGAATTAGATGTAAAGAAACACACTAAAATGAAAAGCTCTTTAAAATTTTGTGTTGTTGCTGCATGTGAATTTGATGGTTATGTTGCTGAACCTCGAGCTTATGAATGGGATATTGCTGCTGGACATGCAATTTTAGAAAATGCAGGAGGATCTGTTAGAGACTTTGATGGTAATGAAATATTTTATGGTAAGAAAGACTTAAAAAATCCAAGTTTAATTTTAAAAAGTAAAAACATAATTTAATGGATGAACAATTAAGAATTATCTTAATAATAATAGTATCTGTCTCAATTTTTGGATTACTAGTTTTTGTTTTTGTAAAAAATTATATTAAAAACAAAATAAATCATCTTGCTGATGAAGAGAAAAAAAGAAAATTAAAGTAATTTAATTATCTTTTCATATTCATTTTTATCAATGTCCATTACTTTTTTTGATGTTTCAAAATCAAATCCATTCCTTGCAAGTAAGGAAATATCTTTTTTATAAAATAAAGTTCTATTATCTTCTGCTCTTGATGGTCCTATTCTCTTCTTCTTACATAATTTTATAGCTGAAAAAAAATCCTGATCAGAATTTTCTTCTTTTATTTTATCAACTGTATCTTTAATAAAACCATCATCAATACCTTTGCCTATTAAGTAATTTCTAATTTTATTTATGGAATTTCCTCTTTGGATCATGCTCTTAGCTTTACTTTCTGAATAAAACTGGTCATTAATAAATTTATTTTTTTCTAGATCAGATAGAACAATATCGATTAATTTATTTACATCTTTTTTTCTAGAGTCTGTTGTGGAAAGTTTCATATATTTTTTTAATAAATATGTTTTAAGTTGTTGTTTTGAAGGTGAGTATTTTTCAACATAAGCAAACGCAAAATTCCTCATTTCGTCAACAGTAACCTGAAGTGTTTTTCTTTTATTTCTTATAGGAATCATCGATAGATTTTATATAATATAATTATGATCGAACAAATTTATAACTATTTCACAATTGATGTACTTTATATGTGGATCAATTTGGGAGTTATACCTTTTTGGTTCATATTAATTGTATTTCCCCAATCTCACTTAAGTAGATATGTAGCAACTACTATATTTCCATTTTTGTTATTGAGTGGTGTTTATATTTATATTTTATACAGATCTTTCATAGTAGGTTATGACTTCGATGCTAATTTTAGTTTGTATCTTGGTTTAGTAGAGTTATCTCGACTTTTTGAAGACAATCTATACCTAACTCTTTTCTGGACTCATTTTGTAGCTATAAATTTATTTGTTGGTGGATGGATGGTTAAAGACTCTCAAAAATACTATGTAAATAAAGTATTAATGTCAGTCCCTTTAATAATTACATACCTAATTGGACCTATTGGATTATTTATTTATTGGATAATTAGAATTTTTTACGCCAAAAAACTAAATCTATATGAGTGATCATATAGATTTTTACTTCGATATTATTAGCCCTTACGCTTACATCGCTTATAAAAAAATTTTAAAAATAAAAAATATTAATTTTAAATTAAAACCGGTATTTTTAGGTGGTCTTCACAACTTAGCAGGTATTGCCGCCCCTGCTTTTAATAAATATAAAATGAAAAACATGCAAAATGATTGTGAGCTTGTTGCAAAAAAAAATAACATTAATTTCAAATGGAATTCTAGATTTCCAATAAACTCTTTAAGTATAATGAGAGGTTATCTTTGCGTTGATATTAGTAAAAAAGAAGAATACTTAAATAGTTTTTTTGAAGCTTACTGGAAAGAAGATCTAGATTTATCTAATGAAGAAAAAATTAAACAACAATTAAAAAAATTGAAAATAGATGAGAATGATTTTTTTAATTCTATTAGTAACCAAGATATTAAAGATAAATTAAAACGATTAACACAAGAAGCTTTTGAAAAAGAGGTATTTGGAGCCCCAACTTTTATAGTTAATAATAAAATTTTCTGGGGACAAGACCGTCTAGAATATGCTCTTGATGAAATTAATAATATTTAAACTATTTTAAAACTACTATTGCTGATAGATCCAAAACCACCTTCAATGTGAGAGATATTTTTGAAACCTTTCTCAGTTAAGGACTTTACTGACATTTCAGATCTAATTCCTCCAGCACAAAATAAAACGACCTCTTTATCTTTATCAATTTTGCCATTTTTAAAAACATCGCTATTAGGATCAAGTAGAGTTTCTAAATTTCCCATAGGTATATGGCTAGCTCCTTCAACTTTTCCTGTAAGTTCTAATTCATTTAATTCTCTAATATCAATTAGATTACATTTGTTTTCTTGAACCATTTTATAAGCTTCATCAGCTTTTATAATTTTAATTTCACTCATAGCATCAATAATAAAAGTTTAAATTGATTTAACTGTTATTATTAATTATTTCTAGCTTATGAAAGTTCAAAATAAAACAATTAAATCAAATTTTTTAAAAAAATTGTTTATTAAAATTTGTAGAATTTTTGACTTTGAAATTATTGATCAAGGTAATTTAACACTTCCTGTTAGTAACAAAAAAGACATAAAAAACCTTTCAAATTTAGGTAAAGAGTCATTAATCCTTCCGATGGGTAGAGTTAAAATTAAACGACCAGTAAAATCCTTAGATATAATTTTAAGAACATGTGCATCAGTAAATATGCTTTCTCAATCAAAAAAAAGAATTTTTAAAAAAAATAAATCTGAATATTCTTTGAAAACATTAGTTTCAATTATTAACTCAATTAATAATAATAAAAAAATATTTAAAAAGATTAAATTAAAATTGACAATTATTGATCACAATAGCGACAAAGCTATCATTAAAAAATTTGAAAAAATTTTAAATAATCAATTATTTGACAGTGAAATAATTCAATTGGATATAAACAAATATAAAAAGAATATTAAAAAAATAAATCAACAGGGAAAAATTGTCACTAACAACCAGATTTCAAACATGTCTAATATAAATCAATCTTTAAATTTGGGTAAAAATTGTGAGGATTTAGTTTATTTTGTAGAGGATGATTATATTCACAAATCCGATGCTATTGAGGAAATGATATATGCATACGAGAAAATATCTACTCAACTAGAAACTGAACTTATAATGTGCCCAGCAGATTACCCTTATTTATATAACAAGGTGGATAATTCAAATATTTTATTAGGAAACAAATATCATTGGCGTAAAATTAACGAAACTTTATGTACATTCCTTACTAGTAAAAAAATAATTAACAAACATTTTAAAAAATTTGTAAGTGCATGCGAATTTGAACATTATCCTTTTGAAAAACCTTTTCATGATATATATAAAAAGGAACTTTGCATTAGTCCTATGCCAGCAATAGCTGTACATTTTACTAATATTAATTCAATTTACGGTTTATCACCATTAATAGATTATAAAAAATTATGGGAAGAAAATAAATTATGACATTAAAAATAAATTCAAAAGCTCCTACATTTGTAATTCCATCAACTTCAAAAGATAAATATTCTTTAAAAGACTCAATTGGAAAATATGTAATTTTATATTTTTATCCAAAAGATGACACACCTGGATGCACAATTGAAACTAATGACTTTAATAAATTATTAGTTAAATTTAAAAAGTTAGACTGTGAAGTATATGGGATTTCAAAAGATAGTTTAAAAAGTCACGATAAATTCAGAGATAAATATAAAATTAAATTTGATTTACTTGCAGATGAGGAGATCAAGGTATTAAAAAAATACAAAGTATGGGGTAAGAAAAAATTTATGGGCCGTGAATTTATGGGAATTAATAGAACAACTTTTTTAATTGATAAAAAAGGTAAAATTATAAATATCTGGGAAAACGTTAAAGTTAAAGACCATGCCAAAGAAGTTCTTGAAACATTAAAAAATATTTCAAAAAAATAAAAAAAGGCCCCTTATTTCTAAGGAGCCTTTAATATTTATATTTAGAGAGATAGTTTAGTCTCTAATTGCATAGGCTTTAACACCAACTTCTGCAACATCAGTTCCCAGTTTTTCAGCTTGAGAACTAATTCTAAGACCAATTGTTTGTTTTAGAACTTTGAATGTGATGTAGGAAAGTACGAAACTAAATACACATACTGCAATCACACCTGTCAACTGAGTTCCAAAATTTGTACCAGAGTTACTTAATGGAACAACTAAAGTTCCAAAGATACCAGCAAACATATGTACGGGAATAGCACCAACTACATCATCAATTTTTTTGCTTTCTAGAAATTTTGTACCAAAGTACATAATTAATGATCCAATAGCGCCTATTGCAATTGCAAGAACTGGACTTGGAGTTAAAGGTTCTGCAGTAATTGCAACTAAACCTGCTAACGCGCCATTGAGCATCATTACGATATCTGTTTTACCACCTAGTAATCTTGTAACTACTGCAGCAGTAACTGTACCAGCAGCTCCTGCTAAGTGAGTGTTTACTGCAATTTTACTAATTGCATTAACATCATCAAAAGTTCCCATAGCAAGTTGACTAAAACCATTAAATCCAAACCAACCAAACCATAATAAAAAAGTCCCTAATGTAACTAGTGGTATTGAAGATGCTGCAAAAGGTACCAAAGATTTTGTTTCACCTTTTTTATTAAATCTTCCTTCTCTTGCACCTAAAACTATTACACCTGCTAGTGCAGCTGCTCCACCACAAGCATGAACTAAAGTTGAACCAGCAAAATCAGAGAACCCTGAAGTTGCTAACCAGCCTCCACCCCACTGCCATCCCATTGAAATAGGATAAATGATACCAGCCATAATTGCTGCAAAAATAAAAAATGGCCAAATTTTAATTCTTTCTGCTACAGCACCCGATACAATTGATGCAGTTGCACATACAAACATTGTTTGGAAAAACCAATCAGAATAATCTGAATAACCAGTTGAAAGTTCTGAAGCATCACTCCACATTGAGAATGATCCAATAAACCCACCTTCAGGAATTCCATATGCTAAATTATAACCACAGAAAAAAAATATTAATGAACAGATTGCAAACTTACCAATATTTTTTGCTGCAATTGTTGAAACACTTTTAGTTGTTACCAATCCACTTTCAAGCATACAGAAACCTGCTGCCATAAATGCAACTAAAACACCACCAAGATAAAATCCTAGGGAATTGAAAATATATTGACCTTCAGCTGACATTGTTGTTTCTGCTGAAGCAAAATTAGTAAAGCTTAAAGTTATTAATAAGCCAAATGATATTTTTTTTAAATGATTAGTCATTATCTCTCCTTTTTTTTGATTTGGATGTTGTAATAAACAATTAAATTTTAAGTATTGCTGATAGGTCAAAAGAGTTATGATAAATAAGCATATGTTTAAAAAAAAGGCCCCATTTCTGGGGCCTTTGGTTATTAACTAACTAGAGAGAGAGATAAGTTAATTCTTTTTTTAAGAGGCTCTTCAATGAGATAACGACATGGAGATCGAAGAGCCTCTATATTGCATGCAATTAGTCACGTATTGCGTATGCTATTACTCCTGTTTCTGTAACGTCAGTACCTTTGGTTTCAGCTTCTTTACTTAATCTAATTCCAAAAGTCGCTTTCATTATTGACCAGATTATATAGGACACAGCAAACACAAAAATGTTAATTGAAAGTACACCAATTAATTGTGCACTAAACGATGCATCAGCGTTTGTTAATGGCACTGCTAATGTTCCCCAAATACCAGCAAACATGTGAGCTGGAATTGCACCAACAACATCGTCAAGTTTAAAGCTAAATAATAATTTAGTTCCAAACACTACGATCAATCCACCAACAGCTCCAATGAAAATAGCTGCTAATGGTGATGGTGCTAATGGTTCAGCCGTAACAGCTACAAGACCACCAATTGCTCCGTTTAACATTTGAATTACATCTGTTTTACCAAACATTAATCTTGTTATTATTGCAGCAGCCATAACACCACCACAAGCAGCAAGATTAGTATTAATAAATATACTTGATACAGCAACTGCATCATCAAATGTTCCAATAGCTAGTTGAGATCCACCATTGAATCCGAACCAACCTAACCATAATATAAATACCCCAACAGTTACTAGTGGAATTGAAGAAGCAGCAAAAGGTTTAATTGCTTTTGCCTCACCTTTGCTATCAAATCTACCATATCTAGCACCTAACAACATGATACCTGCTAAAGCAGCTGCACCACCTGTTGAGTGTACCAATGTAGAACCAGCAAAATCAGAGAAGCCTAGTTCTGCTAACCAGCCTCCACCCCATTGCCAACCCATAACGATTGGATAAATTACACCAGCTAAAATAGCTGCAAATAAGAAAAACGGCCATAGCTTAATTCTTTCAGCCATAGCTCCTGAACAAATTGAAACTGTTGTTGCACAGAATACCATTTGGAAGAACCAGTCTGAACCATCAGCATACCCTGTGTCAACCGCACTTGCATCTGACCAAGGTGTAAATGTTCCAATATATCCTCCTTCAGGAATTCCATATGCTAAGTTATAACCAAAAAGCCAAAACATAATTCCGGCGATTGAATATAGACCTATATTTTTAGCACAAATTACTGATACACTTTTTGAAGTTACCATACCAGATTCTAGCATCGCAAAACCCGCTGCCATGAACATTACAAGGAAACCACAAATTAAAAATAGAAGCGAATTAAATATCGCTTGAACTTCTCCAGAGACAGTTGTCTCTGCCATACCGGCACTACTCATATTTAATAAAAATATTAAACTTAGAAGCGGTGCTGATATTTTTTTTATTATTTTAGTCATTAGACCTCCACTTGTTTAAATGGTGTCTTATAGTTTTATTAATTTTTAAAACTAACGCTGATTAGGAAAATTGGGTATGCAGTATTTGCATATAGTAACAGCCCTAAACGTGTTTTCACAATCGTTTAGGGCTGTTTAAAAAAAATTATCTGTTAAATACTTCTTTTAAAGCTTTCGCTGGTAAGAATTTTACTTTCTGAGAAGCAGCAATTTGAATCTGCTCACCAGTTCTTGGGTTTCTTCCAACTCTAGCTTTTCGCTTAGCTACTTTGTACGTACCAAACCCAGCAATTTTTACTGAATCATCACCTTTTAGAGCATCTAAAATAGTGTTGGTAATTGTATCAAAAGTTCGCTCAGCATCTGCTTTACTCAAGTTTAATGAGCCAGAAAGCTTTGCTATTAGTTGTTTTTTGTTCATTTTAGCTCCGGTTATGTTGGTTAATAACTATAGTTGCCATAAACGTTGATAAATCAAGCTTTTTTTTAGTGTCTTTAATAAATTAACACACAATATCTTGTTAAAAATTAAATAATCGTTGGTTTTATTGATCTTTTTAACAATTTAGAAATTTAAATTATCTAAATAAACCAAGGTCTTTTAAGTCATTAAAGGTAGTGAAAAACATCAATGATAGCAACAAAAACAATCCGATTCGAAAAAAACCTTCTTGTGTTTTTTGAGATAAAGGTCTTCCTAAAATTTTTTCAAATGCATAAAACATTAAGTGTCCACCATCTAACATTGGTATAGGAAACAGGTTAATTAAGCCTAGACTTATTGAAATATAAGCCATCATACTAATGAAAGCTAACACTCCAAAAGTTGCTACTTGCCCTGATATCTTTGCAATTCTAATAGGGCCACCAAGTTGGGAGGTGTCTGCTTTCCCCATGATCATTCCACCGATGTATTTTAAAGATGAAACACTTACAAAATAAACTTCGTTTGCTGCATGGTACAATGCTTGTGCTGGTCCTAATTTAACATGATTAATTTTATCATTATAAGCACTTAGTTTTATACCAACCATTCTTTTATTAATTTTATTTCCTAAACCATCTTCACCTTCAACAATATTAGGTTTTACTTTTAAAATTAATTCTTCATATGAACGCTTAACTTTAAAATCTATAAAGTCTGCTGTTGACATTGTAATATACTTTGATACTTCCATGATGCTTTTAACTTTATTGCCATCAATTTCTAAAATAATATCTTGGTTTTTTAACCCCCCAACCATTGCAGGACTATCTTTTTGAACTTCGCTTATAACTGCCGGAGTAAAATCTTTTCCAACAAAAGTATAAATACAAAAAAAGATTGCTAAAGCTAATAGAAAATTTGCTAAAGGACCACCAAATACAATTAAAACTCTTTGATACAAAGGTTTTAAAATAAATAATTTATCTCTCTCTTCTTCATTATATTTTTCTAAAATTTCTTCATGATCAGCTTGTGAATAAACATTACGATCTCCAAAAAACTTAACATATCCACCTAATGGAATTGCACATACTTTCCATCTAGTTCCATGTTTATCATTCCAACCAAATAATTCTTTACCAAATCCAATAGAAAAATCAGTAACCCCTACTCCATATCTTCTAGCAAAATAATAGTGTCCATATTCGTGTATAAATACGACAACTAAAATAAGAATTAAAAATGGTATTATATAGCTAAGCATATTTTTATATTTTAAATTAATATCATATTAATCACAACCCCTCATTACCAATGGCAAATCTTGGTTTTGAATTTATTATCTATAACTTATTAAAACTTTATCAGGATCTCCTGCTAAAGATGGGTTTTGTTCTCTTCCAAGCTCTGCTGCTTTTTGTGAAACGTTTTCATTCATATAAGCTAACAATTCACCATTAGTGATTTTTTTATCTTTATTAGCATCTGCTTTGCCTTCTAAACCTTTCATGAGATAATATGAAAATATTCCATGTTTTGCCTCTTTTAAACCAGATGAAATTTGATCTAATTTTGAGGCACTAAATATTGTAAAATTGCTAGGTGTCTCTTCTTCATTATTAGAGATTATTCTTACTGGTCTTGCTGATGCAAGGAGTGTTTTTTCATCTCTTGAAATACCGCTATAACAAGTATCAAAAAACATCGTAACGTTTTTTGGTTTTAGCTTAATAATGCTCTCAAATAGTTCATTTCTAGATAAAGCTGTTCTTTGAAGTAGATCAGGATCGCTATCCTGAGGTAATAAAAATAAATCCTCACCATTATTTGATGCAAGTCCGTGACCTGCAAAGAATATTATTAATTCTGTTTTATTTTTATTTATTTTTGCTGGTAACCATTTGTTTAAAACACCTAAAGATTGGATTAGATTTGCATCTTTATCAATTAGTAATTTGATATTTTCAGTTGGAACACCAAATCCTAAACTAACATATTCATAAAAATATCTGGCATCGTCATTGGCATAGGAAGCTGTCGGTGTTCTATCATATTTTTCTATACCAATAATTATTGCAACTTTATCACTTGAAAGATGATTGTAGACTTTACTACTAGGATTTAATTTTTCTATTTTTTTTTGTGCTGTTTTTAAATTTCTTTCAATTTTAATACTAACAATTTTCTCTTTAGATCTATTGCCCCATTGATCTATTGCAAAAATTTTAACCTGTTCATCCACAGGACTAAATCTTTCAAATACAAATTTCCCATTTTTTGCATCTTGAATTATACCATCTATTTCAACGTAAATATTTTTTGAACCTTCATCAACTACTTTACCTTCTAATTTGTAAGAGGAATTTTTGAATGTTAAATTATTTGCGATAATAATTTTTGGAGGAGTATTATCTTTATTTGTTTTTTGAGTAACAATTTTTTGGGTGGGAGTATTATCTATTTTATCTAACGTTTGATCAAAGTACTTGTTTGCAATTTCAATAATCACACTCTTTTGTCTAGAAAAGAAAGCTGTTACAACATCCCCTTTGTCACTAAAGCCTTGTCCAATACCCGGGCTATATAAAGATTGTTGCTGCCAAGAACCATCAATTTTATCCTCAGGACACTTTAAAATAAAAGAACCATTAAAAGGAGGATTAAATGTTTTTTGTTCAGATCTTACGTAGCAAATAATATTATCTGTTGAGTAAACTTTGCCAACTTGAACTGTGTTGGTTGCAGCTTTAGTTGAACCTGTATATTTTTTACCCTCTGAAGAATGCCCAAAAAAATAATAATCACTCGTATCAAGATTATTTAATTCATTTATCAATCTTTCTTTTTCATTATTTTCAACTTTTTTGACTAATTTTTTCTCTGGTTTTTTATTTTCTTCTTTTTTTATTTCTTTAGTTGGATTTAATTTTTCATTTAATTTCATCAAACCAGCTATATATGCCTGGTTAAGTTCATTTCTATTTATATCAAAATCATTTAAATTTAACGTCTGCATTATATATTTTCTGCTACCTTTGGATGTTAAAGAAAAAATTTCGGTAAATAATTCTATTGAATTAGAAGTAATAAATTCAAGGTTTCTTTCTGACAAAACTGTTAGAGTTTTATCAGAAGTAGTGTTTATATTGTGCTTATTTACACATAAATAAAATTTACTATCTAAATTTTTATTTTTTTTATTAATTAAGGCTAATTGATATTTTTTTTCATTGAGGCTTTCTAACCACAGTAAATTTATTTTATTAAGTCCACCAAGTTGATTAACTAGATTTGCACAATCAATGCCAATTCTAATCGAAGCAAGAGAGTTATTTGAGATAACTAAAAATATAAAAATTAAAAAAATTTTCAGTCTCATATTGAAAGAATATTATATACTTTTCTATTCTAATACAAATTCACAACCTGCTCCACAAGCATCACTAGCATTTTTTAAGGCTTCTTCTACCGAGCCGCCTGCTAATAAAGTATCATAATATGCCTCAAAGCCTGCTGCAACTGCTGCTTCCTCAATACCATCTTGTATGGCTCTTTCAATTTCGTTATCTATATGCTGAGCTAATTCGTCCTCTAAGGCTTGATCAATAGCCTCTCCTGTAGCTTGCTCGATTGCATCAACTATACTCTCTGACGTAGCCTCACCAATTGATTTTTCAATTGCTTCTTGGACACTCTGATTGATTGCTTTTTCCATTTCTTTTTCAACAGCGTCATCCACAGAGTCGTCAATTATTTCATTTAATTTCTTATCAATGATTTTCTGAATCTCATCTTCTGTTACATTATACTCTTCAGATAATCTTGTTTTGGCTTTTCGTATTGCTGCATCAATTTTGATATTAAAAATTTCCATGTTAAGAGCTATTGCTGTTCTTCCACCCAATTTAATATAATAATGAAAAGCTTCATTACGTGGAGTTAATACTTGATAAAAGAAAGCTTTATGTTTTGATACATATCTTCCTTCGAATGTAAGAATTTTTGCACCATCAATAAATAATTGCAATTTATGAGCTTCAGGATCCCATTTTGCTTTTTCTTTCTTGCCAAATGGGTTGTTTAAGACTTTTTTTAAACTTTTAAATGATTTGCTTATATCTTTTTTGGCTTTTTCGATATTTTTAGCCACATCTAGACCAGTATAGATATTATAAACTTTTTCTTTTGTTGTTATGTATTGCTCTCCTCCATTAAAATATTGATATTTAAAATTATCAACTATGTGAAATAATTTTTTATTGTCTGACAATCTAACAATTTTAATACCTCCTGGCCTATAAGGAAGTATTTTAAAGTTTTTATAAATTATTTCGGTTTTTTCCCAACTTTTTTTTCCTGGATCTTTTTGATACACAAAATCATATTCAAAAATTTTTCTTTTTTTGTAATCTTGAAGATCAATATTTTCTCCTGAATTTTCTTTTTCTTGTAAAAAGGATTTTGATTTTTTAAATTCTTCTTCTGATATAACACCATCTTCAAAAAGCTTTGTTAAAACCTCTATTTGTTTGTTTAAAGTGATAGAATTTTTGTCATCTCCTGATACTTCTGTGGTTTTCTGATTTTTGAGTTTATTTTTTTTTATTAATAATCTAGATTTAATCTTATCATATTCCTCATTATCCATAGCTCCGGCTTTGAATAAATTATCTATAGACTCGATTTGCTTATCTATTTTATTTATCTCTTCGATGTTTGAATTTGAATTAACAATTGTTATTGTTAACAAAAGAAATATTAAAATAATTTTTTTAAAGATTAAAAACATATTTAATAATAACAAATACTTACTTTCATGAAATATTAAATATTGATGATTGTATTTATTCACTATTTTAAATAGAGTTAGAAATGATTTTAAACAAATTTTTTTCATTTCTAGTAATAGTTGTTTTTTTCATCAACCTAAATAACGCATATTCAAAAAATTTTAATGACAACTTAAGAACAATAAGGGCAGAAATTAATAGGGATAACCTTCAAGAAGCAATAGAGATAATAAAAAAAATTGAAATCTCAAGTGAAATTCAACAAGAAAAAATTGACTTACTCTTTGGAGATATCTACTTAAAGATAAATCAAATTGATAAGGCTGAGGAATATTATCAAAAGAACTTTTTTACCTCTAATGAAGAAATTGAAGCTCAAACCTTTATTGGTTTAGCAGAAGTAAGGCTTGTTCAAGGAAAATTAAAAGAGGCTATTAAATATGCTGAATTATCAACAAAAATTAATTCAGATAAAATAAGGCCAAAGATAATACTGGCAATTGCTAAAACTCGTTTAGGAGAAGTCGATGAAGGTTTTGAAATATTAAACGAACTTTATTTAAATAGAAAAGATGCGGAAGTTGCTTTAGCAATTTCAAATTATTTTAGTTCATTTGATGAAACCAAAAAAGCAATAGATATTTTAGAAGAATTTATCAAAAGAGACCCCAATAACATTAAAGTTTTAAATCAACTAGCTAGTCTTTACTTATTTGATGGTAATAAAGAAAAAGCAATCGAATATAAAATGATTGTTTATAAATATTATGAATTTAATCGTAATAGAAAAAAACAAAAACAAACAAAATCATGGATATTATCTGTAGATCCCAAACATTTTGATAAACCAATTAAAGTAAGAAAAAATCAAAAAAAGGAACAAGAAGAATATCAAGAAGAAGAAATTTCAAATTATGAAGAAAATAAAATAACCCCAAACTATGAAGAATTTAATTTTGCCTGGAATGGCGCTGGGAGTGGTTTTATTGTGGCAAATGGTAAATATGCAATAACAAACCACCATGTCATAGATGGTGCTAAAAAAATTGCTATTAGAAATGGTATTGGAAAGGTAACTGAAGCTACAATTGCAGCTATATCAGAAGAATATGATCTTGCAATATTAGAGCTAACATATCCTTATCCAAAAAAATACTCAATTGATGCTAAAAATTTTATTGAACCATTAGCAGGTGAGGATGTCATATCTATTGGTTTCCCTGGCATAGGTTTAACTAATGAATTGCCAACTATTACACAAGGTATAGTTAGCAAAGTTTTTGACGATAGCTGGGGAAGATTTTTAACAACGGTTAGAATAAATCCAGGTAATAGTGGTGGGCCAATTTTTAATCTTAAAGGTCAACTTATTGGAGTTAGTGTTGCTATGCTTGATAAAAATAATTGGAAAGAAGAATTTGGTGAAGATATTACCGATATGGGTATTGGTATAAAAAGTAATATGATTGAGAAAGTTTTTAAATATGAAAAAAGTGTTCCTGTAAAATCTGTAAAGTATGATAAAGTAGCAATTTATGAAAAGATGTTACCAAGTATTGCTTTCGTAGTTGTTTCAAGATAAGAATTGATGAAAAAATTTATTCTTTTTTTTTTAATTTTCACATTACCTTTAAATGCAGAGATAGTAACAGAAACAGGTAAACATAAACACCTAGGTAAAAATTATACAACAGAACAATCATGTAAAATTGCTCGAGAAAAAGCAGAAAAAAATGCTCTTATAAAATCATTAGGTCAAACTATTTCATCGGAAACAGTTTCTAATTGTTCTGAAGTTGACGGTGAATTTGAATGTGAAAGAAATCAACTATCATTATTTAAACTTAACGGGGTAATAACTAGTTCAAAAGAAATAAATAGAAATGATGGCAAAGAATTAGGATCAGAAATTTATTTTTGTGAAATTACAATTGAAGCTAATGTTGAACCAATTAAACGAAAATCTGATCCATCGTTTCATTTTGATGCTAAATTAAACAAAAAAGTTTTTAGATCTGGTGAAAACCTAGAAATAAATATTAATACATCAAAAAAAATGTATATGGCAATATTCCAATGGCTGCCTTATGGGGGTAAAAAATACAATATAATTACAAAAATATTTCCAAATGAAAAATTTAACAAAAACACTAAGGATCTTGTGGAAGGTAATCTTCAACTTAAATATGAAACTTATTTTCCAGATGAAATTAAATATAAAAAAGTGGATGAATATTTAATTTTTGTTGCGTCTGAAAAAAAAATCCCTTGGCTAGAAGAATATGTTGATAGAACATCATTATCTAAACAGTTAAATAAGAAAAATTTATTGATGGAAGTCCAAAGTAATAGTTATATAATAATCAGATAATGTACAAAATTTTTATTACGTATTTATCAGCAGCCTTAATAAGTTTATCAACTATATCATTTGCTGATGACCATACTCCTAAAAGAAATCTAATTAATAAACTTAAAGAAGAAATTACTGAACTTGGTGCTGAACCTGTAAAAAGAAAAGGAATTTTATCTTCTCTTCAAAAATGGATTGATGAATTAGAGGCACAATTAGAAAAACTAAAAAAAATTGAAGCTTTAAAAGCTGAACTTAATAAAGAATTGGAAGAACTGGGTGAAAAACCAGTATCAAAAGAAGCAAGTGAACTGGAAGCTGACGAGCAAATAATTGCTCTTAGAAAACAAATAGAAGATACCAAAGCTAAAAAGAAAGAAGCTGAAGAAAAGAAAAAAAGAGACGCCAAAATTGCTGTTGCTGTAGAAATGTTAAAAGATGAAATTGCAGCATTAGGCGAAGAACCAGAGATTGATACAAGCGACATAGACTCTGATGAACAAGTAAAAGCTTTAAAAGAACAAATCAAAAAAATTAAAGAGAAAAAAAAGGCTAAAAAAGAAGAAGCTGAAAAAAAAGCTGCCAAAGAGAAAAAAGTTGAAGAAAAAAAACAAACTAGATTGAAGGCAATTGAAGGTGTCAAAAAAGAAATATTGTTTATGGGCGAAACCCCTATGTCTGAATATGAATTTACATCTGAAGATGAATATATAGCAGCTTTGAGAAAACAAGTTGAGGAAATTAAAAAAATTAAAGAGGAAGAAGAATTTAAAATCAATGCGGCAATACCAGATTGGTATGTTTCAATGCCTCCAAGTTCTGAGATTATTATGTATGCAAGAGGAAGTGCAATATCAGCTGATTTAGATAATTCTGAACAAAGAGCTGTGGAAAATGCATTAATAAAATTATCAACTCAAATGCAAAATAGAATTAGTAACAAAACTAATTTGGTTATTAAAGAAGCTGGAGTTGATGCAGATCTAACATTAAAAACTGAAATGCAAAGAATTTCGAGTGTTGTTGTTAAAAATGCAACAATTAGAGGTTATAAAGTTTACAAAACTAAAATGGCAGCTCTATCAAATGGTAAATATAGAACATTTGTTGTAATCGAGTTTCCTGTAAGTTTAGCTTATAAAAACTTTATTGCAGAAATTGACAACAATGTCAGCGTCAAAGCTGAAGTAAACAAATTAAAAAATACTGACGCTTTTAAAGAGTTAGAACAATATGTTGCTGAATTTACTGGAGCTTAATCACAAGCTAAATTTTCTCTTGCGCCCATCAAAACACCAGCCCAAAATCCGGTAGCAGCACTTTGATTATTGTCTCTTCTTACAGCTTCGCACTCCAACATTTTTCTAGTTAATATAGCTTGTTTCCGAGCCAAATCTAAATTCATCAAACAATCAGAAAAACTATCAGTGCCCTCTTTAAAGCCATAATACTTACAAGTATCAATGTCTTCAACTCGCTGTTTTTTTATAAGTTCTTTTTCCTTAATTAATTTCATCTTTTTTTGCTCAGATCTATAATCTGCACAAGAGGTAAGTAAAATAGAAAATAAAATAAAACACAATACTTTTTGAAACATTCAAATAATTCTAATTAAATTTTAATTTATATAAAAGAATTAATTTAATAATTTTTTCTTGGCTTTTTCAAATTCTTCTTTGGTAAGAACTCCAGCTTGAAGGAGTTCTTTTAATTCATTTAATCGTTTTACAAAATCATTATTAGAGTCACTTGACGCAACAACATTATCTTTCTCTATATCGTCTAAAATCGCATCACTCAAATCAAGTTTGTGCTTTTTTCTTGCTTTCCATATAACTTCAAATTCTTTATGTCTCTTTGCTGATAAAGAAGTAAACTCATCAATAAATTTTTTAAATTCAGGATGTTTATCTATATTATTTCTGTGATACTCACTCGTTTCTTCAGTGAAATATTTATTTTTCGGACCTCCATAGGCCTCAGGATTAATTAAAAAATAAACACCTGGACCATTTTCTGTTACAACGGGTGCATAGTATTCATGTATAGCTGACAATAATATTTTTGGTTTTATTACATCATTTTCTTTATACCATCTTCGTAAAATTGGTCTTATACCTCCTACATCATCTGGATCATCTGGACGGTTCATTTCTTTATCATGATCAATATGTCTAACTCTAAGACAATTAGATGCAGTTCCTTTTATATATAAATTTGCATAATAATATTCAGGTCTTAATGTGCAGCTATCATATTCACCTCTTGTATAAAGTTTATTTAGCCAGGAACCTAAGTCAGCTGTGTATCTTCCTCCAGATCTAAATTCACACATAGACATTAAAGATTTAAATATTCTGCCTTCTTTAAGAATAAAATTTTTACATGAATAACCAAAACCTGCCCACCACCATGAACTTTGTCTGATATATTCCCACTTGCCTTCTGGCAAATTGACTTTCATTTTTTTCCACTTTAGTGTTCCCTCATAAAAATTACCCTTGACAAATTTAGTTTTTGCTTCTGAATTTTGAATTGGGATAATTAAACAAAATAGAACAAATAATATACTTAAGAATCTAAACATAATTTAAACTATCACAAAATATTATAAATTATTATTTATTTTTTGAATTTATAATATAGGGAAAACAAAATAAGGCCTACAAAGACAATTCCTAAAATATACTTAAATATTGATTAAAAAATATATCTACAAACTCAATAATTAAATATTAAACTTATCCTTAATTCTATAAAACCACACTGCTAATTTAAAATAAAATACTCTTAATTGTGGGAAAATAAATTTTTTAGGTAAACCTTTGTAAATTAACGAGATGTCTAAGTTTTTACTATTTGATGAAAAAACTAATTTAGACAACTGTTTTCCAGTCCAAGGAGCTGCACTAACTCCTACTCCACTGTAACCAAATCCATAATAAATTTCTTCATTATCTATTTTACCAATTGAAGGAGTAAGCTTTTGAGATAAAGCAATCAACCCTCTCCAATTATAATCAATTGTAACGTTGTTCCATTTAGGAAAAATATTTTTTAAAAATTGTTCCATGTCATTTGCTCTATTTTGATTTGATTGATCACTTCCTTCAAAATCTCCTCTAGTACCAAACAAAATTCGATTATCAGGTAACTTTCGATAATAATATAAAAGGTTTTTGGAATTAGCTATTGGCGCATAAGTATTAAAGTTATGTATGCTAAACTCTTCATTTGTAAGTGGTCTTGTTACAATAATATTTGAAATAACTGGTAATACTCTTCCATCCATTTCTGGAATTAATCCTTCTTGATAAAATCCATTTGTTGCTACAACTATTTTTTTTGTCTTTATCGATCCTTCATTGGTTCTTAAAAGATAAGAACCATTTTCTTTATCAATTTTTTCAACTTTTGTGTGTTCATATATTTTTAATTTTTTAGATAAAGCATATTTTGCAAGTCCATTTACAAATTTCAGAGGATTGATTGCAAATCCAGGTTTATATGAAAAAGCTCCAAATTGTTCAGTTCCACCATGACCTACTTCATCAAATTCTTCTTTTGAATAAACTTTAGTCTCTATTCCAAATTCAGATTTATAGACTTTTGCTTGCTCTTTGATTTGATCAAACTTATTTTTGTGATGAGCTACAACAAAGTTATTTTCACCCGTTACATCACAATCAATATTATAATTATCAATTAATTCTTTAGTATAATTAGCTCCTTCAACAGAATTTTTAAAAAATTTTCTAGTTTCT
>CACBDD010000002.1 GCA_902537905.1 uncultured Pelagibacteraceae bacterium
GCCTTAAAAGATCAATTTGGTTTCAAAAATATTTATATGACACCAAGAATTGAGAAAATTGTTTTGAATATGGGTCTTGGTTTAGATGCCACAGACTCTAAAATTCTTAAATCCTGTGAAGAGGATATGGCAAAGATAACGGGTCAAAAACCTGTAACAACAAAATTTAAAAAATCTGTAGCTAACTTTAAAACAAGAAAAGGATCAAATGCAGGTTTAAAAGTAACATTAAGAAAAAACAAAATGTATGAATTTTTAGATAGATTGGTAAATATTGCTCTTCCAAGAATTAAAGACTTTAGAGGATTGTCACCAAAAGGTTTTGACAAATTTGGAAATTATACTTTTGGTATAAAGGAACACATCATATTCCCTGAAGTTAGTTTTGATAGAGCTGATAAAGTTAGAGGCTTGGATATAATTATTGTTATAAAAGCGATCAACAAAGAGCACAGCTTTGCATTATTAGAAAAAATGAATTTTCCATTTATTAAAAAAGGAGACAATTAAAAATGGCTAAACTTAGTGCTGTAAATAAAAACAAAAAAAGAATTATACTTTCAGACAAGATGTTCAAGAAAAGACAAAACTTGAAAAAAAATAATAATGGATAAAAAACTACCATTAGAAGAAAGATTTAAGGCGCAGCAAAAATTATCAAAGTTGCCAAGAAATTCAGCTAAAACAAGAGTGATGAATAGATGTGAGATAACAGGGAGACCACATGGTGTTTATAGAAAATTAAAAATATCAAGAATTGCTCTTAGACAATTAGGATTACAAGGAAAAATACCTGGCTTAGTTAAGTCTAGCTGGTAGGAAGGAAAATTATGAGTTTAAGTGACCCAATAGGAGATATGATAGCTAGAGTTAAGAACGCTCAAGCAAGAAATCATAAAAAAGTAGATCTGCCTTCATCAAACTTTAAATCAAAAATTGCAGATATACTTAAAAATGAAGGTTTTATAAAAGATTTTAAAGTTAGTTCAGAGGGTAATAAACCAACATTGTCTTTAGAACTTAAATATCACTCTGGCAACCCAGTAATCAGTGCATTTGAAAGAGTTTCTAAACCAGGAAGAAGAATTTTTTCTAGTGCTGAAGGTTTACCTAAAATTAATAACGGCCTTGGTATTGCTATAATTTCTACACCAAAAGGTGTAATGACTGATATTGATGCAAGAAAACAACGAGTTGGTGGCGAAATTATTTGTAAGGTATTTTAATGTCTAAAATTGGAAAAATAAATATATCAATACCTGAAAAAGTGAAAGTTGCTTTAGCTGGTAATATTATAAATATAGAAGGGCCACTAGGAAAGAAATCAATAAATATTGATTTAGATATGTTTAATTTGGATATCAAAGAAGGAAAAGAGATTTCAATAAAACCAAAAAAAATTGACCAAAATTCTAAACGACTTTGGGGCATGAACAGAAGTTTAATTAATAATGCTGTAATTGGTTCAAGCACTGGCTATGAAAAAGTGTTAGAACTTGTAGGCGTTGGATATAGAGCAGCATTAAAAGGTAATCAGTTAAATTTACAATTAGGTTATAGTCACGATATTGATTTTGATATCCCAGAAGGAATTAAAATAGCTGTAGAAAAACAAACTACACTTAAGATCACAGGATCTGACAAACAATTAGTTGGTGAAGTTGCTTCAAAAATTAAAACATTTAGAAAAATTGAGCCATATAAAGGTAAGGGTGTTAGAGAAAAAGGTCAATATGTTCTTAAAAAAGAAGGTAAGAAAAAATAATGAAACTAAACACAAGTATTAGAAAAAGATTTAGAGTTAGCAATAAAGTAAAAAGAGTTGCTCCAAAAGACAGATTTAGATTAAGTATCTCAAGATCTGCTAAAAATATTTCAGCTCAAATCATTGATGATACAAAAAAAGTAACCTTGTTATCAGCTTCATCGATTGAGAAAGATTTAAAATCAACTGACAAAATTAACAAAATAGAGTTGTCAAAATTAGTAGCTCAAAAGCTTGCAAAAAAAGCTCAAGAAAAAAATATTACAAAAATTTATTTTGATAGAGGATCTTATAAATATCATGGTAGAATTAAAGCTTTTGCAGATACATTAAGAGAAAATGGGATGGAATTTTAATTATGGAAAATATTAAAGACAAAAAAACAGACGATATTTTAGAAAAGTTAGTTCATATCAATAGAATTACAAAAGTTGTAAAAGGTGGAAGAAGATTTGGATTTTCAGCTCTTGTTGTTGTAGGAAATCAAGCTGGAAAAATTGGAATAGCTCACGCTAAAGCAAAACAAGTTCCAGATGCAATCAAAAAAGCCAATGAAATGGCTAGAAGAAAATTAACGCATATACCTTTGAGAGAAGGAAGAACAATTCACCATGATGTAAAAGCTAAAGATGGTTCTGGTAGAATAGTTTTAAGAGCAGCATCAAAAGGTACAGGTATTATTGCAGGAGGTCCAGTAAGAGCAGTATGCGAAGTATTAGGTGTAAAAGATATTGTTGCTAAATCAATGGGTACATCAAATGCACATAATGTGATTAGAGCTACTATGAAAGCTTTAATGAAACAAAATTCACCAAAACAAATTTCAGCAATAAGAAATAAAAAAATATCAGAAATTATTGAAAAAAGAGGATAATGATTACATTAAATACAAGACAGAAAATTAATAAATCTAAAATTAGAGTTGGAAGAGGTATTGGATCAGGAAAAGGTAAAACCTCTGGGAGAGGTGTTAAAGGTCAAAAATCTAGATCTGGTGTAGCAATAAAAAGCTTTGAAGGTGGTCAAATGCCTTTATATAGAAGATTACCTAAAAGAGGCTTTAATCCAATTTCAAGAGAAAATATAGCAATTTTAAACTTAGAAAAAATTCAGTCTTATATTGATAAAAAAAATATAAATCCAAACGAAGTTTTAAATTCTTCATCTTTAAAAAAATTAAAATTAATTAACAAAAACTCTACAAAATTAAAAATATTAGGTACTGGAGAGTTAAAAGATAAAATTAATATTGAGGCTGACTTAGCATCAAAATCAGCAATAGAAAAACTAGAAAAAATTGGTGGATCTATTCAATTAAAAAAATAATTTGTTTAAATGAGCGCATCATCTTCAACAAATGATCTTAGAAATAGGATAATTTTTACAATAGCAATTCTTGCTGTATATAGATTTGGTACATTTGTTCCTTTACCAGGAATTGATCCAGAACAATTAAAAATCATGATGGATGGTAATCAAAAAGGGTTACTTGGCATGTTTAATGTTTTTGCTGGAGGTGCTGTAAGCAGAATGGCTATTTTTGCTCTTGGTATAATGCCATATATATCATCAGCTATTATAGTTCAGTTGTTAACAGGAGTATCAGATTATTTTAAGAATTTAAAAGCCCAGGGAGAAACTGGTAGAGCAAAAATTACTCAGATAACAAGATATGGAACAGTTTTACTTGCTACAGTTCAAGGCTATGGATTATCAGTTGGTTTAGAGTCTTCTGCAGATTTAGTAATTAATCCAGGAGCATTTTTTAAAATTACAACAGTGACAACTATTGTTGCTGGTACAATTTTTCTAATGTGGTTAGGAGAACAAATCACCCAAAGAGGAATTGGAAATGGAATTTCTTTAATTATTTTTGCTGGTATTGTTGCTGAAATACCTAGAGCTTTAGTTACAACTTTTGAACTTGGTAGAACAGGCGCTGTATCAACTTTCATGATCTTAGCAATTTTTGTTCTTTTAATATTAACTATTTTATTTGTTGTTTTTATGGAGAGAGCGTTAAGAAAAATTCTTATAAATTATCCCAAAAGACAAATGGGAAATAAAATGTATGGTGGAGAGTCTTCTCATTTGCCATTAAAAATTAATCAAGCAGGAGTAATACCGGCAATTTTTGCATCTGCTTTATTATTGTTACCAGTTACTTTTTCTAATTTTTCATTTTCAAACAATGAAACTTTTTTGAACTTAAGTTCTTATTTTACTCAAGGTCAACCTTTGTACATGTTGTTATATGCATCTGGTATAATATTTTTTACATTTTTTTATACCTCAATTACATTTAACCCAACTGAAACAGCAGAAAACTTAAGAAAATATGGTGGCTTTGTACCTGGAATTAGACCCGGTGAAAGTACAGCTTTGTACATCGAAAATATTTCAACTAAACTTACTACAATTGGTGCTCTATATTTGACGCTTGTATGTTTAATGCCTGAATTTTTAATTGCTAATTACCCAATTCCTTTTTATTTGGGTGGTGCGTCTATTTTAATTGTTGTTGTAGTAGCCATTGATACTGTAACTCAAATACAAACAAGATTAATGAGCTCTCAATACGAACAATTAATTAAAAAAACTAAATTTGGAAAGTAAGTGAATATAGTTTTATTTGGACCGCCTGGTGCTGGCAAAGGTACTCAAGCCAAATATTTAGTAAATAAATTAAATTCCTTTCAGATCTCAACTGGCGAACTCTTAAGAGAAGAAATATATAAAAATTCAGATATTGGAAAGTCTATAACTAATGACATGAAAAATGGTATATTTGTAAGTGATGAAATAGTTAACAAGCTTATTGAAAATTTTGTTTCAGATCCTCAAAAAAAGAACAAATTTATATTTGATGGATACCCTAGATCTTTGAGCCAAGCAAAAAATTTAGATAATTTATTAGAAACATCAAATCAAAAGATAGATTTAATACTATATCTTAAAGTTGATAGAGAGACGGTAGTAAAAAGGTTAGAGAAAAGAAAAATTATTGAAAATAGATCGGATGATGAAACAACTACTATACTAAAACGTTTCGATACATACATGAACACAACAGAGCCAGTATTGAAATACTACTCTGAGAATCCTAATTTTAGGGAAATTGATGGTAGCTTGGAAATAGACGAAATAACAAGGAAAATAGACACTTTTATAAATGTTTAAGACGTTGACTTTGATTAATCTTCTTATATAAAAGGCACAATTTATCACAAAAATTATGGCTCGTATCGCAGGTATAAACATTCCACAAAATAAACTTGTCCACATTGGACTTACATATATTTACGGAATAGGAGATAAATTCTCACAACAAATTTGTTCTTCTCTAGAAATTCCAAGAGCTAAAAGAGTGAATGAGTTAACTGATGATGAGATTTTAAAAATCAGAGAATATATTGATCAAAATTTTAAAGTCGAAGGAGATCTTAGAAGAGATTATTCTTTGAGTATCAAAAGATTAATAGATCTTGCATGTTATAGAGGAACAAGACACAGAAAAAAACTGCCTGTAAGAGGTCAAAGAACAAGATGTAATGCAAGAACAAGAAAAGGAAAAGCAATCGCAATTGCAGGGAAAAAATTAACACCAACTAAAAAATAATAATGGCAAAAACTGAAAAAACTGACAATAAAGATCAGAAGGTAGAAAAATCTTCTAAAAAAAGTGCAAAGAGTTCTTACTCCAAAAAGAAAAAGATTAAAAAAAATATTTTAAATGGAATTGCTTATGTGCAGTCAACTTTTAATAATACAATAATTTCAATTGCTGATACAAATGGAAACGTAATATCCTGGGCATCTGCCGGACAGAAAGGATTTAAAGGATCAAGAAAATCTACACCTTATGCAGCCCAAATAGCAGCGGACTCTGCAGCTTCAAAAGCATTAGAGTATGGAATGAAAACTTTATCTGTTGAGGTAAAAGGGCCTGGTTCAGGAAGAGAAACAGCATTAAGAGCTTTACAAGCTAGAGGTTTTAAAATTTTGTCAATTAAAGACACAACACCGATGCCTCATAACGGAACTAGACCACCAAAAAAAAGGAGAGTTTAATGGAAGTAGAAAACGTTAATGTTAAAAATTGGAGATCCTTAATTAAACCATCTAAATTAGATGTGCAAATTAGTGACGACTTAACTCATGCTAAGATTATAGCTGAACCTTTAGAAAAGGGTTACGGATTAACTTTAGGAAACTCTTTAAGAAGAATTTTGCTTTCTTCAATAAGAGGAGCTGCAGTTACTTCAATTCAAATAGATGGTGTTCTACATGAATTTACATCAATTAAAGGTGTTAGAGAGGACGTAACAGATATTGTTTTGAATGTTAAATCGTTAGCCTTAAAAAGTAATTCTGAAGGTACAAAAAAATTAGTTTTAGATGCAAAAGGTCCTGGCGAAATAAAAGCTTCAGACATTGCTCCTGTGACAGATGTAGAAATATTAAATCCGGATTTAGTAATATGCAACTTAGATGAAAAAACAACTTTTCACATGGAAATGAATGTAAATACTGGAAAAGGTTATGTTCCAGCTGAGCTAAATAAACCAGAGGAGCCACCATTAGGTTTAATTGCAATTGACTCATTGTATAGCCCTGTAAAAAAAGTTTCTTATTCAGTTAGTACCGCAAGAGAAGGTAAAGCACTTGATTATGATAAATTAACAATGGAAGTTGAGACAAATGGTTCAATTTCTGCTGAAGATGCTGTTGCGTATTCAGCTAGAATTTTTCAAGACCAGTTGAAAATGTTTGTTAATTTTGATGAACCGGTCGAAGCTCCAGTAAAAGAAGTTTCATCTGAACCTGAATTTAATAAGAATTTATTAAGAAAAGTTGATGAACTAGAGCTATCTGTTAGGTCAATGAATTGCTTAAAAAACGACAATATAATTTATATTGGTGATTTAGTTCAGAAATCTGAGGGTGAAATGTTAAGAACTCCAAATTTTGGTAGAAAATCTTTAAACGAAATTAAAGAAGTTCTAACTGGAATGTCTCTGTATTTAGGTATGGAAATACCTAACTGGCCACCAGATAATATTGCAGAAATGTCTAAAAAATTAGAGGAAGCAATTTAATGAGACACGGCTTAGCCAATAAAAAATTAAATAGAACTTCTGAGCATAGAAAAGCTCTGTTAAAGAATATGTTAAATTCTCTAATAAAATATGAACAGATTAAAACTACATTGCCAAAAGCAAAGTTTTTAAGACCTCAAGCTGACAAAATTATTACTTTAGGTAAAAAAGATACTTTACAAACAACTAAGATGCTTGTGTCTCAATTGCAGGATATCAAATCAGCTAATAAAGTAAAAAAAACTCTTTCTAAAAGATATTCAAATAGAAAAGGTGGCTACACTAGAATTATTAAAGCGGGTTTTAGATATGGTGATAATGCTCCAATGGCAATTATAGAATTTGTAGATAGAGATGTTGAAGCCAAAAGGGTAGATAAGAAGAAAAAAGATACGTCAAAAGAAGCTCCAAAAACAGAAGAAAATAAACAAGCTACAGCTTAAAGCCTAAGTCATGAACAAGTCATACATCGTTGATTCAACGTGTAATGATATGCGTATTGATAGATGGATAAGATTAAATATTGGAAAAATACCTCAAGGTTTAATTGAAAAATATCTTAGGACAGGAAAAATTAAAATTAACAAAAAAAAAGTTAAAAGTTCTCACAAAATAAAAAAAGAAGATCAAATAAATATATTTAATATTGAATTTAAAGAAAGAGTAGAACAAAAAAAAATAAAATTTTTACCAACTAAAGAAATAATAAAATCAAACGAAGATCAAATAATTGATGATAACGATAATTTTGTTGTATTAAATAAAGAATCTGGAATATCAGTACAAGGTGGTACAAAATCTAAAAAAAACTTAGTTGATATTTTTGCAAAGAGTGAAATTTTTAAAGGAACAAAACCTTATTCTGTTCATAGATTAGACAAAGATACATCTGGTGTATTTATAATGGCGAAAAATAGAGAGAGCGCACAGTTACTAACATCATTATTTAGATTACGAAAAGTACATAAAACTTATCTTGCCATATGCCAAGGAGAAGTAAATAAAAACACAGGTGTTTGGGATGATGACTTAATAAGATATGATGGAGGTAAAAAGTTAGTAGAAAAAGCAAAAACTATATTTAAGGTAATAGATAAAAATTCTGAAGCATCTTTTTTGGAGTTAAAACCAATAACTGGAAGAAAACATCAGTTACGTAAACAACTTTTTGCAATTGGAAATCCTATATTTGGTGATACGAAATATAAACTATCTAAATCAGATAAAGGTATAAATAAAAATCTTATGCTGCACTCGTATCAAATTAAATTTAAAATAAATGATATGAAGTATACTTATTCAGCCTTATTACCAGAATATTTTAAAAAGTTGTTAAAATCAAAAAGACTTAGTTTTTCAAATTTGAAATAAAATTTTCAATAATTTCATTATTTAAGTTGGAATAATCTTGATTTGAAATTTTTTTTAAATTTGTAACACCTTTATCTGAAATTCCACAAGGTACTATTTTTTTATAATTTTCTAGGTTGTTATCAACATTTATTGCAAATCCATGATATGCAATCCACTTACTCACTCTAATACCTATCGCAGCAATTTTTTGAATTTCATTTTTGTCTTTATACCATATTCCAATATTTTCTTTATCAGGAAAGGTTTCAATATTATATTTTTTTAAACTTTGAATAATTGTGTTTTCGATGGTTGTAATAAATTTTCTAATGTCTTTTTTTTCTCTTAGATCAATAACAAAATAACAAATTAATTGACCTGGACCATGATACGTAATTTTTCCACCTCTGTTTGTTTTTAATAGATCAATTGATTTATCAATTATTTCATTTTCTTTATAGGATGTACCTGCAGTAAAAATTTCAGGATGCTCTAAAATCCAAATTAATTCTTTTTCTTTATTAGCTGTAATATTTTTTAATCTAGACTCTAATAGATCAATTGCCTCAAAATAATTTACCGGTTTTATTGACTTTTTGATCTCTATATCCATTTAAAATTTGTAATATTTTAATTATGTATTAATAGTGCACAACTAAATTATAGGTACATTTATGTCTTTAATTAAAAAAACTAAAGATAAAAAAGTAAATTTTGAATTCAATAAAGAATATTTGAGAGTTGTTACCTCTAAAATAGCTGACAATGATGCAAAATTTATTAATGATTCATTCAATGAAATGCATCCTGCTGATGCAGCAGACATAATTGAACACTTAAGTATTAGCGATAGAGAAAGTTTAATTAAACTAAATAATTTTAATATTGATGCAGAGGTTTTTGTAGAATTAAATGAGTCTATACAAACTGAGATAATTAAATATTTATCTTCAGATTCAATTGTAACTATTCTTACCAACTTAGAGTCAGATGATGCTATTTCGATTTTAGAAAATGTACCTGAAGAAGACAAGAACACTATATTAAGCTCATTGCCTCCTAAAGACAGATTTGCTCTGTTAGAAAGCTTAAGCTATCCTGAAGATACTGCTGCTAGACTTATGCAGCGTGAGTTTACAGCTATACCAAGCAACTGGTCTGTAGGTCAAACAATTGACTATTTGAGAGAAAATAAAGATTTGCCTGAAGAATTTTTGGAAATTTTTATTGTTAATGAAGAATTTAAACCTATTGGAACTGTTCCATCATCAAGAGTGCTTACTTCACCAAGAGACACAAAAATGGCAAGCATCATGTCTGAGTCTCAATTATTAGTGCCTGTTGATATGGACAAAGAAGAGGTGGCTAATCTATTTGAAAATTACAATCTAAATTCAGCAGCCGTAATTGATAAAAATAATAAATTGGTAGGAATGATTATGAACGATGATGTTCTTACAGTCCTGAAAGAAGAGGCGGAGGAGGATGCATTGAGGTTAGCTGGTGTAGGTGATGAGGAAATTACCGATGGTGTTGTTACAAAAACTAAAAGAAGATTTAATTGGCTTTTATTGAATTTATTTACAGCCTTCTTAGCAACTTGGTGTATTAGCTTGTTTGGAGCAACTATTGAGCAAATGGTTGTTCTTGCTTTCCTGATGCCAATTGTTGCTTCAATGGGTGGAAATGCAGGTATGCAAACATTGGCTGTTACAGTCAGAACAATTGCAACAAATGACTTAACTCAAAATAATTTTTCATCAAATGTTTTTAAAGAATTTTCAATTGGCATATTAAATGGAATTATATTTGCTGTCATAAGTGCTTTAATAGTTCAAATTTGGTTTCAAGATAGTATTCTTTCAATAATCATTTCAATATCAATGGTACTTACTATGATTATAGCTGGACTGTTTGGTATTCTTGTTCCTTTTACTTTAAAAAAAATGAATATTGATCCTGCAATTGCATCGAGTGTTTTTGTTACCACCATTACTGATGTTATAGGTTTTGTCTCATTTTTAGGTGTTGGAGCTTATTTTCTCTAAAAATTATCAATCAATCTTACGTTATCAATATAATAAGCAACAAATAAACGTGAATCTCTTACAGTATTAGATATTTTAAGATTTTTAATTGATCTTAATTCTAAGTATTCAATTTTAATTTTTAAAAATTTCTCAAAATATTTCATTTGAATTCTTAAATTTTGTTTTATTTTTTTATTTTTCACTAAATTTCTTTTTAATTTAATTAGACTTTTGGTTAGAAAACTTGCTTTTTTAATACCACTTAAATCCAAATGATTATTTCTGGAAGATAAAGCTATTTTGTTTTTATTTCTAATAGTTTTGCATGGAATAATAGAAGTTTTATATTTATTTTTTAGATAATTTTTTATTAAGAAATATTGTTGATAATCTTTTTTTCCCATAAATATTTTTTTTGGATTTACCAAATTAGTTAGTCTTCCCATTACATCTAGTACTCCTTCGAAATGGCCTTTTCTATATTTAGCGCATAAAATTTTATCTTTATTTCCAATTTTTATGTTTGATTTTTTACTATTATTGTAAATATCTTTGAATTTTGGGATGTATAAGAAATCAACCTTTTTAGTTTTTTTTAAAATTTTGATATCCTCTTTAATATTTGTTGGATAATTCTTGAAATCTTTTTTGTTATTAAATTGTTTGGGGTTAACAAAAATACTTACTATTGTCTTTTTGCAAGTTCGATTTGATCTATCAATAAGTGATAAATGACCTTCATGAATACTTCCCATTGTGGGAACAAAACCAATATCATTAAATGGCCTTAAAGATTTAAATAATGAATTATTATTTAATATAATTTTCATTTGTATTAAAATTCTAGATAAGTAAAACATTTATATGATTAAACAAGCAATTATTCCTCTAGCAGGTCAAGGAACTAGGCTTTTGCCTTTAACAAGTGTTTTTGCAAAAGAACTTCTTCCAATAAATGGAAAGCCTGGAATTGAATATATTTTAGATGAGTGCATTGAAGCTGGGATTAAAGAAATTGTTTTTATCATATCAAATAAAAAAAAAGATGATTAAAAATTATTTCTACAGTGACGCTTTTTATAATAAAATTATAAAAAAGAAAAAAGACTCTAGAATAATTGCTGAATATAAAAAAATATTAAAATATAAAAAATTAATAAAGTTTGTATATCAAAATACACCTAAAGGAACAGGTGATGCTGTATTTAAAACAAGAAAATATATAAAGGATAAATATTTTTTAATGTTATTGCCAGATGATTTAATAATAAAAAAAAACTGTTCTAAAGATATGATTAAAGTTCATAATAAAAATAAAGCATCTGTGATGGCTAGCATGAAGGTTAATTCCAAAACAGTTTCAAGATGGGGTATCTATAGTTTAAATAAAAAAATTTCAAAAAATGATTATTTAATTAATGGTGTGGTAGAAAAACCTGATGTTAAAAAAGCTCCTTCTAATAAAGCAGTAATAGGAAGATATATTCTTCCCAAAACTATATTTAATAAATTAGCAAAGCAAAAACCTGGTAACGGTGGTGAAATACATATAACAGATGCTATTCAAACTTTAATAAAAGAAGGTGAAAAATTTATTGCTCATAATTTTTCAGGCAAATATTTAGATTGTGGAACTATGCAAGGATTTATTAATTCTAATAAAGAAATAGGAAAACTATGAAACTTTGCATGATAGGCACAGGTTATGTTGGTTTGGTCAGTGGTGTTTGTTTTTCAGACTTAGGTAATGATGTTATTTGTATAGATAAAGATGATAATAAAATTAATAATTTAAAAAAAGGTAAAATACCAATTTATGAACCAGGTTTAGAGGAATTAGTTAAAAAAAATTTAAAAAATAATAGATTAAATTTTTCTACAAATTTAAATGAAGCTGTAAGAAAATCTGACATAATTTTTATATGTGTAGGTACACCAACTAAAAAAAAATAGTAATAGTGCTGACCTTTCTCAAGTTTATTCAGTTGGAAAAGAAATATCCAAATCAATTAATAAATTTAAAATAATTATAACAAAATCAACTGTTCCTGTTACTACAGGTGATGTAGTAGAAAAGATTATATCAAAAAAAGTAAATAAAAAATTGTTTTCAGTAGTATCTAATCCTGAATTTTTAAGAGAAGGTGAGGCGATTAGAGATTTTATTTATCCTGATAGAGTTGTGGTTGGTTCAAACGAAGAAAAATCAAAAAAAATACTAAGAAATTTATATTCTCCATTAATTTCCAAAGGTGCGAAATATGTTTCTACAAATAGACGAGCCGCTGAGTTAATTAAATATGCATCTAATGCTTTTTTAGCAACTAAAATTACATTTATAAATGAAATTGCTAATTTATGTGAAAAAACTGGTATCGATGTTGAAGAAATATCAATAGGAATTGGACTTGATAACAGAATAGGAAGTAGATTTTTAAGAGCTGGTCCTGCATATGGAGGTTCTTGTTTTCCAAAAGATACTAAAGCTATTGTGTCTACAGCTGATAAATTTAAATCTAATTTATCTGTAATTAAAAGTGTTATTAAATCTAATCAGAATAGAACAGATTTATTACTTAAAAGACTTCATTCAATAATTAAAAAATTTAATAATAAAAATGTTTCATTTTTGGGAGTTACATTTAAAGCAAACACTGATGATATGAGAGACTCCTCAAGTTTAAAATTAATTCCTTATCTATCCAAAAAAGGAGCAAAGATTAAATATTATGATCCCACTGGTTCAAAAAAAGAATTCAATAATTTAAAAAATGTCGAATTTGCTAATTCAATACAAAACTGTATCTCAGGTTCAGACCTTATAATTATCCATACTGAATGGAATGATTTTAAATCAATTAATTTTAAAAAACTTTCTAAGAATAAAAAACTTATTATTTACGATATGAGAAATTTATTCTCACCAACTAAAATAAAGAAACTAGGTATAAAATATTTTGGTATAGGAAGATAATTTAGTTTAACTCAAATATAGCATCAACTTCTACAGAAACCCCAAGTGGTAAACTATTAGTACTTACTGCAGCTCTTGTATGCATGCCAGCATCTCCAAATATTGATGCGATTAAATCCGATGCTCCATTAATTACCTTTGGTTGATCAATAAAGTCATTTGTTGAATTAACAAATCCAGTTAATTTAATACATGATTTTATTTTAGATAAATCTCCATCACAAGCAGCCTTTGCTTGAGCAACTAAGCTTAATCCACATCTTTTTGCAGCTTCGTAGCCTTGCTCTGTGCTTAAATCTTTTCCAACTTTTCCTTTAATTAGTTCTCCATTTTCGTTTATGGATATTTGACCTGAGATAAAAAGCAGATTACCAGTTTTTTTAGTTGCAACATATGAGCCAACAGGAGGTTTCGCTTCTGGTAGATTAATATTCAATTCTTTTATTTTGTTTTCAAAGTTCATTTTATTACTCCTTGAATTCTTTATGTGATTTATTTTTTTTAAATTTCATTATTTTTTAGTTTTTTTCTTTTTTTTAGTTTTATCGTATTCTTTCCTTTTCTCAATAAGGATTAAAGCTTCTTCCATTGTAAGATCTGTAGGATCTTTTTCTTCAGGTATAGTTGCGTTTAAAGATTTATATTTAATATAAGGGCCATATTGTCCCTTCATAACTCTGACTGGCTTTTTATCCTCTGGGTGTTCTCCTAAATCCTTAATAATTGAAGAAGACATTCTACCTGGTTTTGCTTCAGCAATAAGAGTAATTGCTCGATTTAATCCTATTGAGAAAATTTCGTCAACATTTTCTACTCTGGCAGATTTATTTTCGCACTTAAGATAAGGACCAAATCTTCCAGTATTTAAAATGATTTCTTTTTGATTATCAGGGTTAACACCAATTGATTTTGGTAGAGAACATAAAAACTGAGCTTTTTCTATGTCTATACTTTCTAACTCTAAACCTTTTGGTATAGAAATATTTTTAATTAATTCATTAACATCTGGTTTAGATTTTTTAGTTTTTTTCTTTTTTTTAGTTTTTGTCTCCTCTAATTTTTCTTCCTCAAGTTTTTCATATTGCAGATAGGGGCCAAATCTTCCATTTTTCAGATATATATCATTGCCATTTTCATGTTTTCCTAAAAATTTAGGTTCTGCTAACTGCGATTGAGCTGCTGCTTTTGCCTTAGATAAGGGTCTAGTGAATTTACACTCTGGATAATTTGAACATCCAATAAAAGCTCCACCTCTAAAACTATTTTTAAGACTTAGTGAACCCGTATCACATAGCTGGCACTTTCGAACAATATTTCCATCTTTATCGGTATCAAAAATTAAAGCACCTAGACTTTCATTTAAAAGATCTAACACTTCTCTAGTTCTTTTTTCTTTAACCTCAGAAACATTATTATTAAAATCTTTCCAAAACATCTCTAAAACTTTTATCCAGCTTTCCTTCCCTGTTGTAATTTCATCTAATTGATCTTCTAAACCTGCAGTAAAGTTATAATCAACATATTTTGAAAATAATTTTTCTAAAAAGGCAGAGATAAGTTTGCCACGATCTGTTGGAAAAAACCTTTTATTTATTATTTCTGCATAACCTCGATTAGCTATAGTGGAAATTATACTTGCATAAGTAGAAGGTCTACCAATTCCCAATTCCTCTAATTTTTTTACTAAGCTTGCTTCAGAGTATCTTGGAGGTGGCTGTGTAAAATGTTGTTCATCTATTAATGCTTCAATATTAATTGGCCCTTTAGACATTTCTGGTAAAATTTCTTCATCATCATCTTTACTTGTATTTGAGTAAACTTTTAAAAAACCATCAAATTTTAATACTGAGCCACTTGCTTTGCATATTGTTTGATTGTCTTCAGAATCTATTGTTATGGTATTTCTATCAAATTGAGCAGCTTCCATTTGTGAAGACAAAGCTCTAGACCAAATTAAATTATATAGTTTCTGCTGATCACTGCTTAAATGTTTTTTTAGAGTATCAGGTGTTCTCTTTATATCTGTTGGTCTAATAGCTTCATGAGCCTCTTGTGCATTCTTAGCTTTTTTACCTGAATAATTATTTGCAGAAGCAGGTAAATATTCATTACCATACTCATTTTTAATAAAATTTCTAAAATCATTTACTGCATCATTTGATAAATTAGTTCCATCAGTTCTCATATAAGTAATCAATCCAACAGTATCCCCATCAATCTCAACACCTTGATATAGTTTTTGTGCAATTTGCATTGTTCTTGAAGCTCCAAAACCTAACCTACTAGATGCTACTTGTTGTAATGTTGAAGTTGTAAATGGACCTGATGGGTTTCTTTTTACAACTTTTGACGAAATATCTGTTATTTGAAATTTTTTCTCTTTTATTTCCTTGATTGCTTCTTCAATGCTACTCTTGTCTCTAAATGTAAATTTTTCTATTTTATCACCGTTTAATTGAGAGATACTTGCAGTAATAGTGCTTTTATTATCATCTCCAAATTTAAGAGTAAGTGTCCAAAATTCTTCTGGATTAAATAATTCTATTTCATGTTCTCTTTCAGTAATTAATTTTAAAGCTACAGATTGAACTCTTCCAGCTGATTTTGATCCAGGTAGTTTAGTCCAAAGTATTGGAGAAATATTAAAACCAACCAAGTAATCAAGAGCTCTTCTTGCCATATAGGCATCCACTAACAAAGGTTCGATTTGTCGTGGATTTTCAATACCATGAATTACAGCTTTTTTGGTTATCTCATTAAAAACAACCCTTTCAATTTGTTTATCTTTTAAAAGTTTTTTTTCGTCAAGGTACTCTTTAACATGCCAAGCTATAGCTTCACCTTCACGGTCAGGGTCAGTAGCAAGTATTATTTTAGATGATTCTTTAGCAATATCAGTTATTTCTTTTAAATATTTTTTTGAAAAACTATCAACTTCCCATTCCATTTTAAAATTATGATCAGGATCAACCGATCCATTTTTAGAAGGTAAATCTCTTATATGTCCATAACTTGCTAAAACAGTATAATCATCTCCAAGATATTTGTTTATAGTTTTAGCTTTAGCGGGACTTTCAACTATGACTAGATTCATAATTTAACAAACTACTTAAAAGTGTTTGATAGTCAAATTAATAAATTTTAGTCTTGTTTTCCTCTTTATTTATAAGTCGTTTAATATTCTCTCTATGAGTATAAAATATCAAAATAAACATTATTCCAAAAAATAATTCATTTTCTTTTGAATCAAACAGAAATATATAAACAGGGACTGAAAAGGATCCAATTAACGATGCTAATGATGAAAATTTAGAAATAAAAAAAGTTACTAGCCAAAAAATACCAAAAACTATCCCAAATATTATGTTTATACTACATAAAATACCAACATAAGTAGCTACTCCCTTACCACCTTTAAACTTTAACCAAACTGGAAATACATGACCTAGAAAAGCACATAAAGCTGATACATAAATAAGATCTGGAAAATTTATTTTTACATATAAAACTGGGATAACTGCTTTAACTATATCAAGTATTAAAGTTGAATAACCAATAAATTTATTTCCAGTTCTTAGCGCATTTGTTGCGCCAATGTTACCTGATCCAATTTCTCTAATATCTTTTTTTAAAAATATTTTAGTTAATATCAATCCAAAAGGGATAGAACCCATTAGGTACGAGACAATACCTATTGTCAATAATTCCATTTTTATATCTTAAATAATTCTTTACCTTTTACAAATGTATTGGTTACTTTTCCTTGAAGTTTTTTGTCTTCAATAGACGTATTTTTAGACTTTGAAATTAAATTTTCTTTTTTTACAATCCAAGGTTTATTTATGTCAACTATACAAAAGTCAGCATCATTACCAATTGAAAGATTTCCTTTATTGATATTTAAAATTTTAGCTGGATTAGATGTTAGTGCTTGGATTATTGTTTCAAGTTTTACAGATCCATTATGAAATAGCTCTAAACTTAAAGACAATAAAGTTTCAATACCTGAAGCACCAGTTGCTGCTTGAGAAAATGTCAATCGTTTTGATTCTTCATCTTCAGGTTTATGATCTGAAACAATGACATCAATAGTTTTATCTTTTAATCCTTGGACTAAAGCCAATCTATCTTCTTCTTTTCTCAATGGAGGAGATAATTTTAAAAAAGTTTTAAAATCTCCAATATCATTTTCATTTAATGAAAGATTGTTAATTGAAACTCCACAAGAAAATTTAATATCATTTTTCCTTTCTTTAATGATTTCTACTGATTTGCCTGATGATAGTTGAGATATATGATATCGACACTTTACTTTTTCTAACAATGTTAAATCTCTTTCAATAATTATTCTCTCAGCCACATCTGGTATGCTTGATAATCCAAGTTTTGTAGCAATTATACCTGAATTTATCATACCATTTTTTGCTAATTCATAATCCTCAGCATGTTGCATTATAAGACATCCCAAATCTTTTGCTGAATTCATTATTCTTGACATTAATCTGGTATTTTGAATTGTTTTTACACCATCTGTGAAAGCTACAATCCCTTTATTAGCTAATAATCCAAATTCTGTCATATTAGTTCCCTCTATATTTTGTGTAAGAGATGCACATGGAAATATATTAATCTTAGATTTATCTCGTCCTCTTCGTTTTAAAAAATCTACAATTGAAACATTGTCAATTACAGGATCTGTATTAGGCATGGTTACTACGGATGTTACTCCTCCAGATAGAGCTGCATTACTTAAAGTTCTAAAATTTTCTTTATATTCATAACCAGGTTCTCCAACAAAAACTCTCATATCGACTAAACCAGGGAATATATATTTTCCTTTTAAATCAATAGGTTTTTCTCTGGATGGTAAATTATTTGTATTTACTTTCTTTCCTATTGCTTCAATATTACCTTCTTCACTAACAATTAATCCTCCATTTTCATTTATTGAATTTTGAGGATCAATTATATTTGCATTAATAAAATATTGTTTTTTCATTTATTCACAAAATATTTTTAAACAGGCCATCCTTACAGCAACTCCTAGTTCAACTTGTTCTTTGATTACACTTTTATTTATATCGTCCGCTAATCTCGTATCTATTTCGATTCCTCTATTCATTGGGCCAGGATGCATTATTAATGCATCAGGTTTTGCATGATCCAATTTATCTGGTGTTAAACCATAATATTCATAATACTCTCTATTTGATGATAAATAAGAGCTTGTCATTCTCTCATTTTGTAATCTTAACATCATTACAATGTCACAATCTTTCAATCCTTTTTTCATATCAGTAAAAGTATTAACACCAAACTTTTCAATTTCTTTTGGCATTAAATTTGTTGGAGCAACAATATTTACTTCAGCACCAAGCATCGTTAATAAATAAATATTTGATCTTGCGACCCTGGAGTGAAGAATATCTCCACATATGGCAATTTTTAATCCTTCAATTTTTTTCTTTCTATTTCTTATTGTTAAAGCATCCAGTAATGCTTGAGTAGGGTGCTCACGTCTTCCATCACCTGCATTTAATACTACACAATTTACTTTCTGAGATAATAAATTGCATGCTCCAGAATCTTGATGCCTTATTACAATAATGTCAGGATGCATCGCATTTAGAGTCATTGCTGTATCAATTAAAGTTTCACCTTTTTTAATTGCTGAATTATTCATGTTCATTGACATCACATCAGCACCAAGTCTTTTTCCAGCTAACTCAAATGAACTTTGTGTTCTTGTTGATGGTTCAAAAAATAGATTAATTTGAGTTTTGCCTCTAAGAACATCAATTTTCTTGTTCTTACTCTGATTTAATTTAATGAAAGTTTCAGATTCATCTAAAATGTAGTTAATATCACTAACTGATAGATCTTGGATACCTAACAAATGTTTTTGAGAAATTTTAATAGCTTTGATGTTTTTTGCCATTAAAATTAACTCTATAACTATAAAGCCATTGAATGGCAAGGATTAATTATTTAGATAGTCTATGGCTCCTTGAAGAATAAAAGCTGCTGCGTTCTGATCTATATTCTTTTCTCTTTTAGATACATTAACATCTAATTGGCTTGATAAATTAAAAGCCCCAACAGTTGACAATCTCTCATCCCAGAGACATACATCAACATCTATCTCTTTATCTATATTTTTAGATACATCGTTGACTGACTGTGCTGAGGAGCCTAAAGATCCATCCATATTTAAAGGGTAACCAATGATAATTGCCTTGATATCATTCTCTTGAATAATGTTTTTTAACTCCTCAATTAATTCATTATTTTTTGATTTATGTATAGTTTTATAAGGGGTCGCAATTAATTGCTTTTCGTCACAAATTGATACACCAATTCTTTTTGAGCCCAGATCCAAACCTATCAAACGACATTTTTCTGACTGTTTTTTTTTAAATTCTTCTATTGTGATCATGTTGTATATTTTAAACTATAGTGATAGTTTGCGTCATATTTAAATATCATATGAGCATCGATCTTAAAACCATAAAGCATATATCTAAATTATCAAGAATTTCAGTAGATGAGAAAAAAGCTGAAAAACTCGCTAGTGATTTGAATTCAATTTTTGATTTCATTGAGAAACTCAATGAACTTAAAACTGAAAATGTTGAACCACTTACATCTGTAGCTGAAACAACTTTAAAATTAAGACCTGATGAAGTTAAGAGTAAAAATTTAAGAGAACAAATAATAAAAAATTCTCCTAAAGATAATGAAGATTATTTTGTTGTACCAAAAGTTATAGAATAATGTCTGATATAACCAAGCTAACACTTTCTGAATTAGTTACTAACATTAAAGAAAAAAAACTTTCTTCTTCAGAGGTTACTAAAGCTTTTGTCGATAGATCAGAAAAATCAAAAGAATTAAACACTTATATTACTGAAGATTTTAGTAATGCTTTAGATAAAGCTAAAAAATTTGACGACAAACCAAATTTAGATTTAAAATTACCAGGAATTCCTATGGCTGTAAAAGATTTATTTTGTACAGCTAATGTAAGAACAACAGCTGGTAGCAAAATATTAAATAATTTTATACCTACTTATGAATCTACTGTTACTCAGAATATTTGGAATGAAGGAGCAATTCTTATTGGTAAATTAAATTGTGATGAGTTTGCAATGGGATCTTCAAATGAAACAAGTTTTTTTGGCAATGTTCAAAACCCGATTGATAAAAATTTAGTTCCAGGTGGTTCTTCTGGAGGCTCATCTTCTGCTGTAGCTGCACAACTAACACCAATTACAATTGGAACAGATACAGGTGGATCTATTAGACAACCAGCTTCATTCACAGGTACAGTGGGTTTAAAACCAACTTATGGCAGTTGTTCTAGATATGGAATAGTTGCTTTTGCATCTTCTCTTGATCAAGCTGGTCCAATGGCTCAAAATGTTAAAGATTGTGCATTGTTGCAAGAGGTAATTAGCTCATACGATCAAAAAGACTCAACTTCTATTGATTTTCAAAGAAACCAATACAGCAAAGAATTAACAAATGACATTAAAGGAAAAAAAAATAGGTATACCAAAAGAATATAGAGTTGATGGAATGCCAAAAGAAATTGATGATCTTTGGCACAAAGGTATTGAGTACGTCAAAGATTGTGGTGCAGAAATAATTGATATTTCTCTTCCGCACACAAATTACGCTTTACCAACTTACTATATAGTGGCACCAGCTGAAGCATCTTCCAATCTTGCAAGATATGATGGCGTTAAATATGGCTTCAGAGCTGATGGAGAAAACCTCATTGACATGTATGAAAAAACTAGATCAGAAGGATTTGGAGCCGAAGTTCAAAGAAGAATAATGATAGGAACATACGTTTTATCTTCAGGTTATTACGATGCATATTATTTGAAAGCTCAGAAAGTTAGAAAACTAATTAAAAATGATTTTGATGAAGCGTACAAAAAAGTAGATGCAATATTAACGCCATCAACACCTAGTTCTGCTTTTAAAATTGGTGAAAAAACAAATGACCCAGTTTCAATGTACTTAAACGATATTTTTACCGTTCCTGTAAATTTAGCGGGTTTACCAGGAATTTCTATTCCAGCTGGTCATGACAGCAAAGGTTACCCTTTAGGTTTGCAAATTATTGGAAAAGCATTTGATGAACAAAATATCTTAAACATTGCTTATGCAATGGAAGAAAAAATTAATTTTAAAAATAAAATTATTGATTGGTGGATTAAGTGAGTAAAGAAAAGTCAGAATATTTAATTAATAGAAATGACAATCAATACGAAGTTGTCATTGGTTTAGAAGTTCACGCTCAAGTACTTTCTCAATCAAAGTTATTTTCTACGTCAGCTACTAAATTTGGTGCTGAACCAAACACACAGGTAAGTTTAGTAGATGCAGCATTTCCTGGAATGCTTCCAGTTATTAACGAATTTTGTGTGAAGCAAGCAATTAAAACTGGAATAGGATTAAAAGCTAAAATTAACAAAAGGTCGGTATTCGATAGAAAAAATTATTTTTATGCTGATTTACCACAAGGATACCAAATCTCTCAATTTAAGGATCCGATAGTTGGTGAAGGTAAAGTTATTTTAGATATGCCAGATGGTCAAAAAGAGGTTGGTATTGAAAGATTACACTTAGAACAAGATGCGGGTAAAAGTATCCACGATTTAGATCCCAAAAACACCTTTGTTGATTTAAATAGATCAGGAGTTGCTTTAATGGAAATTGTTAGCAAACCTGATTTAAGATCACCAGGGGAAGTTAATGCTTATATCAAGAAATTAAGATCAATAATGCGATATTTGGGAACTTGTGATGGCAACATGCAGGAAGGATCTTTGAGAGCAGATGTTAATGTTTCTGTAAGAAAAAAAGGAACTAAAGATTTTGGTATTAGATGTGAGATTAAAAATGTCAATTCAATTAAATTTATGCAAATGGCTATTGAATATGAAGCAAACAGACAAGTTGATTTAATTGAGGATGGACAATCTGTTGATCAAGAAACAAGACTTTTTGATACTAAAAAAAATGAAACAAGATCTATGAGATCTAAAGAAGATGCTCATGATTATAGATACTTTCCAGATCCTGATTTATTACCGCTAGAAGTTTCTGATGAATTCATAAATCAATTGCAATCAGAAATACCAGAGTTACCTGATGAAAAGAAAAAGAGATTTATAGATAAATTTAAATTAACTCCATATGAAGCAAATATCATGGTTTCAGACATTGAAACCTCAAACTATTTTGAAGATGTTGTCAAAAAATCTGACGTTAAATTAGCAACCAACTGGATAACAGGTGAATTATTTGCTGCACTTAATGAAAAAAATTTAGAAATAACCGATAGTCCAATTAGTGCCGGTAATTTATCAAAATTAATTAATTTAATAATGGATGGAACAATTTCTGGAAAAATTGCAAAAACTGTTTTTGAACAAATGATGGAAGGGGACAAGGATCCTAAAAAAATTGTTGAAGAAAAAGGATTAAAACAAGAAAGCGATCCAAAAGCTTTAGAGGCTTTAATAGATAAAGTTATTGATGACAATAGAGATAAAGCCACTGAATACAAATCTGGTAAAGTTAAATTATTTGGATTCTTTGTTGGACAAGTAATGAAAGTTTCAGGTGGAAAAGCTAATCCTCAGTTAGTAAATGAGATTTTAAAGAAAAAACTTTAGGTTCATGGGCTCAGACCTAAAAATTAGCACCAAAATTCAAGAGTACATTTTAAATAATGGACTAGATCTTCATCCAGTTCAAAAAGAAATTATTTCTTATAATGAGTCAATGGGAGATATTAAAAGGATGCAAATATCTATCTCACAATCTCAATTTTTACACTTAATAGTAAAATCATCTAATGTTAAAAAAATACTAGAGATTGGAACTTTTACCGGCCTTAGTGCTTTATCAATGTCTCTAGCTTTACCAGAAGATGGTAGAATTATTGCTTTAGACAAAAATCAAGAAACTAACGAAATTGCAATAAAATTTTTTGAGAAAGCAAAACAAAGTCATAAAATTCAAACAATAATTAAACCTGCTTTAGAAAGTTTGAATGAATTAAAAAAAAATGATTTTGATTTAATTTTTATTGATGCTGATAAAAAAAATTATAAAGAATATTATGAAAAATCTTTAATATTATTAAAGAAAGATGGCTTAATAATAATTGATAATGTTCTATGGTACGGTCAAATTGTTGAAGAAAATAGTGATGATAAAATCACTTTAACTATTAAAGATTTTAATAATTATGTTTCTAAAGATAAACGAGTTGAAAAAATTATAGTCCCATTAGGTGATGGCATGACAGTTTGTAGAAAATTATAATGTTTGTTGTTTTTGGATTTTATAAGTTTATTAAAATTTCTTATTTGAAGAAGAATCAAAAAATACTTCATAATCACTTATTAAATAAAAATATACGTGGGACAATTATTATTTCTAAAGAAGGGTTAAATGGAACAATTTCTGGAAAAAATAAAGATATTAAATTGATCAAAGATTATTTATATAAGTTATTTAAGTTTGAAAAATTTGATAGCATTAATAATTCAAAAAACTCTTTCCAGCCGTTTCATAAACCAAAAGTAAAAATTAAAAAAGAAGTGGTTCCAATGAATTTAAGTTTAAAAAAGAGAATTAAAAAAAAAGATAGTCATGTTAATCATCAAAAATGGAATTCATTAATTAAAGACAAAAAAACAGTTTTAATTGATGCAAGAAAACCTTTTGAATATAAAGTTGGAACTTTTAAAGGTTCAATTAATCCAGATGTAGATAATTTTCGAGATTTTCCAAAATATCTTAAAAAATTAAAAAAAAATCAACCTATTGCTATGTTTTGTACTGGAGGTATTAGGTGTGAAAAAGCGTCAGTCTATTTGGAAAACAAAGGCTACAATAATGTTTATCAACTTAAGGGTGGTATTTTAAACTATTTAAAAAAAACAGACCCAAAAAAAAGTTTATGGAAAGGTGAGTGTTTCGTATTTGATAACAGAATTAGTTTAAAGCATGGTTTGAAAATAGGTTCTTACTCAATGTGTAGTGGTTGTAGAAAACCTATTTCTCTAAAAGATAAAAAATCTAAAAAATATGAAGAGGGAGTTTCTTGTCCAAATTGTCACGATAAATTAACAAATGATCAAAAATCAAGATTTAGAATGAGACAAAAACAAATTAATCTTGCCAAAAAAACTGGAAAAAGACATATCTTTCAAAAAGAATATTGAAAAATTTTTAGTTAAAAAAAATGAATTTATTAAAAGATGAAGTTTCTCAACTTATTAAAAAACTTGCAATACCCGCAAGTGTTGGAACATTATTTCAAACATTATACACTTTAGTTGATACTTTTTATGCTGGGAAAATTTCACCTGAAGCTTTATCTGCTTTAAGTAAATCCTTTCCAATCTACTTTCTAATTATTGCTACGTCTATTGGCGTCACTATTGCAGGCACTTCGTTAATTGGTATTAGCATTGGGGAAAAAAATGAAAAAAATGTATTAGGTTATTTTACAAATATCATTCTTTACTCAGTAATAATTTCAATAATTGTATCAATAATTGGATTTAGTTTCTCTGAAAAATTATTTTTAACCATGAATTCATCAAGAGAGGTAATTACTCTTGGCCTTGAATATACTAATGTAATATTTTATGGAACTATTCTCTTTATTCTGGTTGTTGCTTTAAATTCATTTCTTCATGCTGTGGGAGATACAGTTACATATAGAAATGCTCTTATATTATCTTTTTTTTTAAACATTTTATTAAATCCAATATTTATATTTGGATTTTTATTTATCCCAGCTTTTGGTGTTGCGGGGATAGGTTATGCAACTTTGATTGCACAATTTCTTTCTCTAATAATCGTTTTAATTAAATTGTTAAAATATAAACGTTTTAAAGAGATCACTTTTCAAAATTTTAAGATCAAATTCTTCTACATTAAAAACATTTTCTTCCAATCAATGCCAATTACATTAGCTATTCTTGGCTACTCAATTGCTGCAACAATCGTATTTACTTATGTTGCATTTACAGGAGAATATGCCGTAGCTGGTTATGGAGCAGCAACAAGGATAGAACAGGTTGTCTTACTACCTGTATTGGGGATCAATACAGCAATAATATCAATTATTGCACAGAATATAGGTGCAAAATACTTTGATAGAGTAAAACAATCTTATTTTACATCTGTAAAATATGGTTTGATCATAATGTTAGCGTCTGGTGTATTAGTATTTGCAACTGCTGATCTAATGCCAAAATTTTTCTCATCCAACAGTGAAGTTATAGAATATGGGTCTATGTACTTAAAAATTTCTGCATTTATCTTGCCTGCATACCCAATTTTTTTTCTATCCAATGGTTTTTTTATGGCTTTAAAAAAATCTGAGAAAGCAATGATTAACAATATATTAAGGAACGTTTTGGTTCCTTTTTTATCTTATTATATAGCACGTTCTATTGATGCTGATTTTAAAACTTTCTTTTATATCTGGGCAATATTGCAGTGGTTAATATCAATCTTATTATTCTTTTATGTTAAATATTATATTAACAATAAATTAACTACTGGCTGATGTTTTATACAAAAAAAAAATTAATAATTTTAATAATTATTTCATCTATATTTTTTATACTTACATACAACGATGTAAGATCTGAAAATATTAATAAAATCTCAGGTTATGCTAAAGTTATTGATGGAGATACAATCAAGATCAATTCAAAAAAAATTAGATTATATGGTATTGATGCACCTGAAAAAAAACAAAAATGTAAAAAAACCTATTTAACTATATCTTTTATGTCCTTTACCAAAGATTATATGTGCGGGGAAGTATCAACTCAAAAGTTAATTAAAAAGATTAATAAACAAAAATTAAATTGTAATATTTTTGATGTTGATAGGTATAAAAGGTTGATAGGTGAGTGTTTTAAAAGAAATATAAATTTAAATTCCTGGATGGTTTCAAATGGTTATGCTTTGGCTTATAGAAAATTTTCAAAAAAATATATTCCAGAAGAGTCTAGTGCCAAAAATAAAAAGTTAGGTATTTGGCAAGGTAAATTTGATTATCCCTGGGAATTTAGAGCATTACAAAGATAATTATTTTAAATTTGATTAAATTTGATAGAAAATAAGAAAGTAATACTAGATATTAATGAAATTCTTTTTTAAAAAAAAAAAAATTAAAAGTTACAAAGATCTTGGTTGTCCTGCTTCTACAGATGAAAATTTTTCAAATTTAATTTTCATTATCGATATAATCAAAGAATTAGATTATTTTGTTTTTTTTGGTACGTTACTAGGTTTTGTTAGAGAAGGTTATCTTATAGAAGGTGATGATGATATTGATATTTATGTAAATAAGAAGCAAAAAGAAAAATTAATATCTTTACTTAAGAAAAATAATGTTGATGTTGATTTAAACCTTAGTGTAAACAAAGGAGAATATCTTCTTCAAATCAAGAGAACAATAAATAATAAACATACTATATTTGATTTTTATTTTTTTGAGGATGATATTGACGATTTATATATTGTGGAAAGATGGAATTTTGGTGCTTTAACACATGATCCATCTAAACATTTAAGAACACCTAAAATTTTTATATATCCAATTCAAAAAATTATAATTAGATCTCATGAATTTAATATTCCTGCAAATTCAAAATATGTTTGTGAATTTTTATATGGAAGAAATTGGACTAAAAAATTAAAAAAGGATCAAGATTATACAATAGAAGTTATAGATGGAAAGCCCGTTATGTTCAAATTGAAAGAAAATTTTTTTGGAAAAAAAAAAATCTTTTTAGAATCTTGATGTACTATCTTCCATCCAATCCCAAAGATGTTTAGCAAATGATCTTCTGACAAATAAATTAACAAAATCTTTTTCTTTATTATGAATAATAACGTCTATGTGATTTAGCAAAGTTTGAGCAGTCGACCCTTTTTTTTCACGAAATAAGTTAAAATTAAAAGGACATCCTGAAGAAAAAAGTTCATATATTTTATCACCTTTTATCTCTAATTGAACAAATTGGTCAGTTACATCAGTTACTGCTCCTAATGAATTTTTTGAAATATTGTTAAATAATATATCATTTAATTCATATTTATTAGTTTCTTTGCTAGTCGTCTCGTTGGATACAATCATCCATTCATCTGGACTTAACCATATTGCAGTAAGTTTATCACTTGATGAAGATGTATTTGCTTCTGTTGGTAAAATCATATTCAAACTTTTTCCAACATTTGTAAAAAATTCTCTTGTTTTACCTCTTAAATTTAATTTCATTATTGGTGCAATTTCTTTTATGGAAACACCGTTATAATTAATTTCACTATTTGTTACTTGATTATAATTAAGCATTTAATCTTTCGTTAGTTTGATCGAAAAATACTGGGTTTGAAACAGTTACATTAATTGTTTTATCTTCCATTGGAATAAATAGTTTTTTACCCATCATATTTTTACCACCTCTGACAACGGCGAGGGCTATTGATTTATTTAAATTTGGACTAAAGTAACTTGATGTAACATGACCAAGCATTTCAACAGGATTTTTATTTAGTTCAGAAACAATTTGTGCTCCTTCTTCTAATACAACTTTAGGGTCATCTGTTAACAATCCCACCAATTGTTTTCTGTCTTCTCTCATAGTGTCTGACCTGTAAAGAGATCTTTTGCCAATAAAATCATATTTCTTTTTACTAACAATCCAATCCATCTGTAAATCTATTGGCGTCATTGTTCCGTCTGTATCTTGACCAACAATAATAAAACCTTTTTCAGCTCTTAATAGGTGCATTGTTTCTGTACCATAAGGAGTAATATTAAATTCTTTACCGGCCTCTATACATTTTTCCCATAAATCTTTTCCATAACTTGCTTGCACGTTAATTTCAAAACTTTGTTCACCTGTGAAACTTATTCTCATAATCCTGCAAACAATGTTTCCAATTTTTGCTTCTTTAAAAGACATGTGTGGAAAATTTTCATCAGATAAGTCTAAATCAGGAATAATTTTTTTAAGAATTTTTTTACTATTAGGACCACATAAACTTGCTGTAGCAAATTGATCTGTAACTGAAGTTAAATATACATCTAATTCTGGCCATTCTGTTTGAAGATAATCTTCTAATTTTCCAAGAACATTTGCTGCACCACCAGTTGTTGTTGTCATTAGATAGTGATTTTCACCTATTCGTGTAGTTACACCATCGTCATAAACCATACCATCTTCATTTAACATTAAACCATATCTACATTTGCCGATACCAAGTTTTGACCATGCATTTGTATAAACTCTATTTAAAAACTCTGAGGCATCACTTCCTTGTATATCAATCTTACCAAGTGTGGACGCATCCAATATTCCTGAACTTTCTCTAGCAGCTTTGCTTTCTCTTTGAACTGCTTGGTGAATAGTTTCACCATTAATAGGGTAGTACCAAGCTCTTTTCCATTGACCAACATTTTCAAATTCTGCTTTTTGCTCAACATGCCAATCATTCATGGGCGTTCTTCTAAAAATATCAAAAAACTTACCAACATTACGCCCTACAATTGTTCCAAATGTTAAAGGAGTATAAGGAGGTCTAAATGTAGTCGTTCCAAGTTCTCCCATCTTAACACCTGCTGTATCTGCTATTATTCCCAAAGCATGCATATTTCCTAATTTTCCTTGATCAGTTCCCATCCCAGTTGTTGTATATCTTTTGACATGTTCAATAGATCTAAAACCCTCTCTTAGTGCTAATTTTATATCCTTTGCAGTAGCATCATTTTGATAATCAACAAAAGGCTTAGTTTTGCCTAAAGCTTTATCAGATGGTAACAACCATATGTTTCTTTTTGAAATCTCTTGGTCGTTATTAACAGTAATATTTTCAAAATCTGTTTTAGTTATATCTAAAAAATCTTTCAGTTTTTCATTTATGTTTTTAAGTATTTCATCAAGCTTAAAATCACCACAACAAGACCCAACACTTATTTGATCTGAATTATTTTTATTTGGAATAAATATTTTTTTATCTTCATCAAAAGTAAGTTTGCTACCTGACTGAGTATATAAGTGAACAGCTGGAGTCCATCCACCAGCAACCCCTAAACAATCACATGAAATAGAAATTTTATTTCCAGTTACTGAAGTTCCATCATTTGATAGTTTCATTATTGAAACATTGTTTAATCTTTTATAACCAGAGGTATCAACAACTGTATGTTCCCAGTATATTTTTACACCTGCATCAATAACTCTTTTTTCTAAATTTGTTTCAGATTGCTTTCTAATATCAACTATTGCTTCAACTTTTATACCTTTGTCGTTTAATGAAAGTGCACTTTCATATGCACTGTCATTATTTGTAAAAAATACAATCTTCCTACCACAGGCTACACCATAAAAATCACTATATTTTTTAATTGCAGAAGAAAGCATTATTCCGGGTCTATCATTATTATTAAATACCATCGGTCTTTCCAAGGCACCTGTCGCCAAAATTACCTTCTTTGCTCTTATTTTAAGTAACCTTTGTCTAATTTTATTTGTCTTATCTTTTTTTTCTAAATGATCTGTTAAGTTCTCTCTTGCTAGTAAGTAATTATATTGATGGTAAGCAGCAACACTTGTTCTAGTTTTTATTTCTAAATTTTTAATATTTTTAAGTTCCTCAATTTCCTCTTTTAACCATTCAGATGAAATTTTGTTATCAATTTTATTACTTTCATTGTTTTCATAAATAGTTGATCCCCCCAATTCATTTTTTTCATCTAAAAGTAAAGTTTTATAGTTATTCTTTGCAGCATTTTTCGCTGCCAAAATTCCAGATATACCTGCGCCAACTACAAGAACATCACAATGAATATTTCTGTGATCGTAAATATCAGGATCTTTTAACGTTGGTGATTTTCCTAGTCCTGCTGAGTGTCTTATAAAGTATTCATATTTCTCCCAGAAGCTTGCAGGCCACATAAATGTTTTGTAATAAAATCCTGCAGGAAAAAAGGGCGATAAAAAATTATTTATTCCACCTATATCAAAGTTTACACTCGGCCAGCAATTTTGACTTGATGCCTCCATTCCTTCATATATTTCAACCTCAGTTGCCCTAACATTTGGTTCAGTTCTATTAGTATTGGGATTAATTTGAACAATAGCATTGGGCTCTTCAGAACCTGACGTCATTATACCTCTTGGTCTATGGTATTTAAAACTCCTACCTACTAAATGAACATTATTTGCCAATAAAGCAGAAGCAAGTGTGTCTCCTTTAAATCCATAATAGGTAGTACCGTTAAATTTAAATGAAACTCTTGTTGTTTCATCAATATATTGACTAGATTTAACTCTTAAATTTTTTGACATTTATTTTATATTGAAGGGGGTTTTTCTCCCATCTTATAGATTGCTTTTATTTCATCATTCGAAGTGTCTCTAACCATATTAAACCATTTGCGACAACCATGTGCATGGTTCCATCTTTCATACTGAACACCTTTGATATTTTTTCTCATAAATAAATATTCTGCCCATTCATCATCACTAAGTTCTGTTGGTTGTTTTGGTCTTTCAATATGAGCTTCACCGCCAGCTTTAAATTCTTGCTGATCTCTCTCCCCACAATATGGACAATTAATAACAAACATTAGTGAGCAACTGCTGCAGCACCATGTTCATCAACAAGGTCTCCACTTACAAATCTATTTAAATTAAATGCTGCGTTGAGTTTATGTGGCTCATCATTAGCAATTGTGTGTGCAAACAAATCTCCTGATCCAGGTGTAGCTTTAAAACCTCCTGTACCCCAACCACAATTAAAATAAAGACCTTTGATAGAAGTTTTACTTAGTATTGGACTTGCATCAGGACATATATCTACAATTCCTCCCCATTGTCTTAACATTCTCATACGGCTAAAAATTGGATACAATTCTAAAATAGCATTTAGAGTACCTTCAACTATTTGATGACTTCCTTTTTGAGTATATGAAACATAATCATCTGTACCAGCACCAATAACCAACTCACCTTTATCTGATTGACTAACATAAGCGTGTACAGCGTTCGACATAACTACTGTATCAATTATTGGTTTTACGGGTTCAGATACTAGTGCTTGAAGAGGTTTACTTTCCAGAGGGAGTCTTATTCCAGCCATATTAGCAACCACACTTGAATGTCCAGCTGCTACAACTCCAATTTTTTTAGTTTTAATAAATCCTTTTGTTGTTTCTAAACCTTCAACATTGTCGCCGTTTCTTTTTATACCTTTTACTTCACAATTTTGAATTATATCAACACCCATTTCATCAGCACCTCTAGCATAACCCCAGGCAACAGCATCATGTCTTGCTGTACCAGCTCTTCTTTGTAACGTACCACCAAGTACCGGATATCTTATATCTTGGGATGTATTTATAATTGGACAAAATTTTTTAACTTCTTCTGTACTCAAGTAAACAGCATCAATGCCGTTTAGTCTATTTGCGTGTGTTCTTCTTTTTAAATCTCTTACATCTTGCAAATTGTGAGCAAGATTCATTACACCTCTTTGACTAAACATTACATTGTAGTTTAATTCTTGAGATAATCCTTCCCAAATTTTTAGTGCGTGATCATACAGTCCAGCACTAGCATCCCATAAATAATTTGATCTAATAATTGTAGTGTTACGTCCAGTGTTTCCTCCACCAATCCATCCTTTTTCAACAACAGCAATATTTTTCATGTTGTGTTTTTTTGCTAAATAATATGCAGTCGCTAGACCATGACCACCTCCACCAACTATGACAGCATCATACTCTTTTTTTGGCGTAGGGTCTTTCCATGCTCTTTGCCAATTCTCATGATATGAAAGAGCATTTTTGATTAATGAAAATACTGAGTATTTATTTCCCATAATAATTGAATAATTACTTTATAAATATTGAATTTTCAATAAAATCGCTTATTACACAATGTCATACGGAGAGATGGGTGAGAGGCTGAAACCAGTCGTTTGCTAAATGACCGTGCGAGGAAACTTGTACCGAGGGTTCGAATCCCTCTCTCTCCGCCACTAATATAAAGGCTGATCTTTAAAAAAATCTTTCATTACTATTGGATTTTGCTCTAGTACATATCTGTACACATTGTAATTTTCTAATACACGCTGAACATAGTTTCTAGTTTCTCTAAACTTGATTAGCTCAACCCAATCAACATAATTTATCTGTTTTTTTTGTGGATCCTTATTTATTTTTTTCCAATATTTAACTCTATTTGGACCAGCATTGTATGCAGCTATTGCAAATGGATAAGCACCATCATATTGCTGAATTAAACCAGCAATATAATGAGATCCTAAATTTATATTGTACTCTGGATCGGTTGTTAATCGAGATTTTGCATAAGGAAGCTTTGCTTGTTTAGCAACTAATTTTGCTGTGTAAGGCATTAATTGCATTAACCCTTTTGCACCTGCATGACTATTTGCTTTTAAATCAAATTCACTTTCTTGTCTTATAATTGATAAAATTAATGCACTTTCAGGAATTTTTCTTCCATTAATGTATTTAGGTGTGCTTATTAATGGATAATTGTATTTGTTATGAAATCTTTTTTGATAAGAGGCAATTTTTGATACTTGTATTGCAAAATCATATCTATTGATACTGGTAGCAAGTTCGGCAGCTAAAAGTTCACTGCCTGCTGAAACATTGTCATTAGCAAGATGTCTTAAGATGAATTTTGTATATTTATCTTTATTTAATTCATGTAAAAGGTGTGTAATTTTTACTAATTCTTTATTAAAAAAAACTTTTCTATACTCATCTTCAACTATCATTGTTTTATCAAGTTCAAATTTTGCAGTAGGATTAATTTTTAAAAATGCTAGCTGACCGTAATATGTGGTTAAATATTTTGTAGCCTCTTTATACCATTTTTCTGATTGATCTTTATCTTTTAGTTTTTCATATGATCTACCTAACCAGTATGAACCCCTAGAAACACTTATTGGATAATTAACATTATCAAAAAAGTTTTTAAAATGGTCTTTTGCTAGAAGTGGATCATTTAAAAAACTTAGTGCTATCCATCCACTCATCCATTCTGCTTCAGCAAATTCAGGTCCTTCAGTCATTCCATGATTGCTACTAATTTTATAAGCTAGTTCATATTGTTTTTTATAAATTAACTTTCGAGATATGATTTCTCTCTCTTTCCACCATTTGTCAGGTCTAACTAAATAATCTTTATCATTTCTTATCTTGAGTAAAATTTCAGTAGAAGACTCTAATCGTCCTTTTTTTCTTCTCCATTTTAATCGATCGTAGTTTAATCCAGCATCGTTTTTAAATTTATTTGGAACATTTTTGATTGCTTGATCTACACCGTATCCCTTGGTCATTAAAATATGTCTTGCTGTATAGAGCAATTCATAGTCTTTAGGTAAATATCTGATTAATCTTTTTAAATCCCAATGATCACTATTCCATGCTAGATGATCAGCTCTTTTAATATAGTCATTTGCATCAAGATATTTTTTATATTTTTTTCTGAAAAACCTTAATTCACTTTTTGATAAATCTGCAGAAATCCATCCATTTTTAATTAGACTAATTCCATTTGCTTTGTCTCCTGATAAAATATGACTTTCACCCAAAATCATCTTACCATATCCACTCAAAGGTTCATTTTTTGAAAACCAATTGATTATTTTTCTTGGAGAAACTTTTTCTGTCGAAAGTTTATGCTCAGCCAAATATCTCAATCTATCTATTCTTGGATAATCTGAATTATCCTCGATAAAAACTTGGTAATCAAAAAAGGACTCTTGATTACCTGTTGTTAATAAATGTCTCCATTTAATAAAATTATATATAGATTTATCTTTAGCTTTTTTTGAGATTTTAATTGCAGATTTCCACTGTCCTTTTTGCATCTCTCCGATGGCTTTTTTTGCAATGCCAAAATCTTTTTTATTATAAAATTTAGAAATTTTTACTGTTCCTGAATTGATTAATCCGCTTATAACTGGTTTTTTTTTAGGTAAAAGAAAACTAAGTTTATTTTCTTTGTTAATTACCTTTTTTTCAACTTTAACTTTTGACGGTTTTTTTAGAGGTTTTATTGTGTTTAATATTATTTTTTTATTTAATTCCTCAGACGACAGCGATGGTTTTTTTAAAGGTACAATCTGTGCCCAACTGAAATTAAAGCTAATCAAGGAAGTTATTATTAAAAATAATAATTTTTTAATCATAATCTTTTGGTATATGAATCTTTAAACTATGTTATAAGTATTTATGTTTAAAGGATCAAATGTTGCTTTAATTACTCCGTTTAAAAACAATCTATTAGACGAGGAAGCCTATGTTAAATTAATACATTTTCATATTGAAAATGGAACTAGTGGTCTTGTGCCAGCAGGTACTACAGGAGAATCTCCAACATTAAGTCATGATGAACATCAAAAAGTAATTGATCTTTGTATAAAAGAAAGCAATGGAAAAATTCCAGTTATAGCTGGAACAGGTTCAAATTCAACTGAGGAAGCTATTTCTTTAACCTCACACGCTGAAAAAGCAGGGGCAAATGGTGCTCTTATTGTAACACCTTATTACAATAAACCTACACAAGAAGGTCTATACCAACATTACAAAGCCATAAATGACAAATGTGGTATACCAATAATAATTTACAATATACCAGGTAGATCAGTTATCGATATGTCAGTTGATACAATGGCAAGGTTGTTTGAGTTAAAAAATATAGTTGGTGTTAAAGATGCTACTGGAGATTTAGATAGAGTAGATCAACAGCTATCAAAAATGGGTAAAGAATTTGTTCAATTGACTGGTAATGATGATAATGCATTTGAATTTAATAAAAGAGGCGGAGTAGGCGCAATAAGTGTAACAGCAAATATAGCACCAAAGCTTTGTTCTGATTTTCAAAAATTTTCTAAGTCTGAAAATGAAATTAATCAAGCTGAAAAATTGGATAAAATTTTACAGCCAATCCATCATTCAATGTTTATAGAAAGTAACCCTAGTCCAGTTAAATATGCTGCTAAATTATTAAATCTGTGTGAAGATGATGTGAGATTACCCCTGGTAAAAGTAACTGAACAAACTAAAGAAATTGTTAAAAAGTCTCTTCAGTCTGCAAAATTGATTTAATGAACAAAAAAACCAATTCTGGTTTAAAAATAATTTGCTTAAATAGGAAAGCTAGTTTTAATTATTTCTTCGAGGATATTTTAGAAGCAGGCATTGTTCTTAAAGGTTCTGAAATCAAATCAGTAAGAGATGGAAAAGTTAATATAGCAGACTCCTATGCAGTTGAAAAAAAAGGAGAAATAATTTTAATAAATTCTCATATTTCACCTTACAAACAAGCAAGTTATTCCAATCATAGCCCAACCGATGAAAGAAAGTTATTGCTAAACAAAAGAGAAATAAACAAATTAATTGGAAAAATGCAAAGAGATGGATTTACTATTGTTCCAACAAAAATGTATTTTAAAAAAGGGAAAGCCAAAATTGAATTAGCAGTTGCTAAAGGTAAGAAGCAATACGATAAAAGAGCAACAAAAAAGAGTAGAGATTGGAACCGTGAAAAGGCAAGATATATTAGAAAATCAAGCTAAAATTATTTATTTAGGTATTGGCTCTAATTTAGGTGATAGAAAAAAAAATATAGAAATTGCAAAATCACACTTAAGCGAAAACAATTTGGATTTTTTATCTATTTCAAGTTTTTATGAAACACCTTCTTGGCCAGACCCTAAAAAACCTAAATTTTTAAATATAGTTATAAAGGCAAAATTTTATCACAATCCAGAAAGTCTCCTCGAAATATGTAAGAAAATTGAAATTTTGTTAGGAAGAAAAAAAGGTAAAAAAAATGATCCACGTGTTTGTGATATTGACATAATCGACTTTAATAAAAAGGTTTTAAAAGTAAAAAACAAATTAACTTTGCCCCATAAGCTTATGCATAAAAGAAATTTTGTACTTGTCCCTTTTTTTGAAATTCAAAAAGAATGGCATCATCCAATTATTAAAAAAGATCTTAAAAGCTTGATTTCTTCACTCTCTCAAGCAGACATTAGGTCTATTAAACAAATTTAAATTAATGTTATAATAAAGCTATGTTGAATTCTAATGAACTAATTAATAAAGTTAAAAATTATAATAAATTTTTAAATCCTGAAAAATTAGATAAAGCTTATAATTTTGCTGTAAATGCCCATAAGAGTCAAAAGAGAGCTTCAGGTGATCCTTATTCTGTGCATCCAATTGAAGTTGCAAATATTTTAACAGAGTTAAAATTAGACAGTGCTACAATTACCACAGGTTTGTTGCATGACACTATTGAAGATACTTTTGCAACATATGAAACAATTAAAGCTGAATTTGGTGATGAAGTTGCTGATTTAGTAGATGGTGTTACAAAAATATCTGTGTTTGAAAATACAGCAGGATCAAATTCAAAAGTAGAAAATTTTAGAAAATTAATTTTAGCAACTTCAAAAGATATAAGAGTTTTGTTAGTAAAAATTGCAGACAGATTGCACAACATGAGAACGATTAAAGCAATCACAAAAGAAGAAAAAAGACAAAGAATTGCACAGGAAACAATGGAAATTTATGCACCCTTAGCTGATAGAATGGGTATGCACCGAATACGTGATGAGCTTGAAGATTTGTCTTTCGAAATATTAAATTATGATGCAAGAAAGTTAATAAAAAAAAGACTTGATGAAATTAAATTAGATAAAAAAGATATTTTTGAAGAGCAATCATATGAACTTAGTGAGATATTGAATGATAACGAGATTAACGCAGAAATACATGGAAGAGAAAAAACTCCATTTTCAATCTGGAGAAAAGTTCAAAAAAAAAGAGTTTCTTTAGAACAGATAACAGACATTATTGGTTTTAGAATTATATTAAACAATGTTGATGATTGTTATAAAACACTAGGCATATTTCATAAGAAATGGAACTGTATACCTGGAAAATTTAAAGACTATATCTCTTCACCAAAAATAAATGGATACAAATCAATTCACACTTCAGTCATTGGTTCAAATAAAAAGCCTATAGAGATTCAGATTAGAACACAAGAAATGCACGACTTTGCAGAAAGAGGTGTTGCATCTCATTGGCAGTATAAATCTTCCGAAAAATTTAATTCATTAAGTTGGAAAGAGTATGATTGGTTAAAAGATTTGGTAGAGATTATTGAAAAAAATGAAAATCCTGAGGATTCTTATGAGTATACAAAACTTCAAATGTTTCAAGAAAATGTCTTTTGCTTTACACCAAAAGGATCAGTAATTAAATTACCAAAAGATGCAACAGCAATTGATTTTGCCTATGCTGTGCACACTAAAATTGGTAATTCAGCAATAGGCTGTGAAGTAAATGGAAATAACAGTGAATTACAAACTATACTAAGAAATGGTGATAGAGTTAATATTTTAACATCTAAAAATAGTTCACCATCATTGCATTGGATACCAACCACAAAAACAGGTAAAGCAAGAGCTGCTATTAGAAGATATTGGCATGATAAAGGTGAGCAAAAAGAGGAAAAAACAAAAAAATACAATACTACACTTTGGATTTCTTTACCTGATAAACCCGGCCAACTTGGTGATATAAGTTCTTTAATTGGAAGTCATAAACTTAACATTTCTAATTTAGAGATGGCAGGTAAAAATCCAAATTATATTAATTTTAGATTTAGATTAATAATTAGAAATCTTAAGAATTTTACAAATTTTATTGCAGAGCTAAAGCAAAAAGGTATAAAATTTAAGATAATTAGACACGAAGAAAAAAGAAATGCTTTCACTCAAAAAATCCTTAAATATTTTAAAAAAGACTGATGCGTTATTAGAAGGACATTTTGTTTTATCCTCAGGGCTACATTCTCCAAAGTATATTCAATGCGCTAAACTTTTAAGCTTTCCTAATTTAGCTGACAAAATTTGTAAATCATTAGCAAATAAAATTAAAAAAAATTTTAAAAAAATAGATTTAATTCTTTCTCCAGCAATGGGTGGTGTAATTATAGGTTATGAAATTGGTAAAATTTTAAAAAAAGAAACAATTTTTTGTGAGAGAGTGAATGGAAAATTTACTCTTAGAAGAGGCTTTAGTATAAAAAAGGGAGCAAGAGTTTTAATTATAGAAGATGTGATTACGACTGGTAAATCCAGTTTGGAATGTGTGAAACTTATTAAAAAATCAAATGCAAAACTTCTAGGATTTGCCTCTATAATTGATAGATCAACAAAAAAATCTCTGAAAATAAAAAATAAAATTGTTTCTCATTTAAAAATAGATGTACCTAGTTACAACCTTAAAAATATACCTAAATCTCTAAAATCAATTCCCATTACTACACCAGGAAGCAGATTTATTAAGTGAAAAGACTAGGCGTAAATATAGATCATATTGCAACACTGCGTAATGCACGTGGTGAAAAACATCCCAATCCAATTTTTGCTGCAAAAGAAGTTATAAAATTTGGTGCAGACTCCGTAACTATTCATTTGAGAGAAGATAGAAGACACATAAATGATTTAGATACTAAAGAGATTTGTGCTTTAAATAAAGTTTTAGTTAATCTTGAAGTCTCAATGAATAATGAAATAATTAAAAAAGCTTTAAGATATAAACCAAATTATATTTGTATTGTTCCAGAAAATAGAAAAGAGATAACCACAGAAGGTGGATTAAATCTAAAAGATAATTATAAAAAATTAAAAGAAATAATTTCTAAATTTAAAAAATCCAATATCCGAACTAGTTTATTTATTAACCCCAATTTAAATGATATTAAACTTTCAAAAAAATTAAATGTGGATTGTGTTGAAATTCATACTGGAAAACTAGCTAATTATGTTAAATCACATAAAAATTTTTCAAGCGAATTAAATAGAATTAAAAAAAGCTCAAAACTTGCATCTAAATTTAATATAGAAGTACATGCAGGACATGGTTTAGATTATAAAACGACTAAAATTTTAACAAAAATTAACGAAATTGAGGAATTCAACATAGGACATTTTATTATTGGAGAGTCGATATTTTATGGTCTACCCAAAGTAATTAAAGATTTTATAAAAATTATTAAAAATTAATGAAAATTTTAGGTATTGGAGTTGATATAATTGAAAATAAAAGAATTAAAGAAGCTATAAAAAATAAATCTTTTATTAATCGAGTTTATAGTGTTAGAGAACAAAGACAATCAAACTTGATAAAGAATAGAGTGGCTTTTTTCTCCAAAAGATTTGCAGCAAAAGAAGCATTTTCTAAAGCTTTGGGTACCGGATTTAAAATGAAATTGAACTTTAAAGATATAGAAGTAGTTAACGATAAAATGGGTAAACCTAATTATGTTAAAAACACAAAAATCACCAAAATGATCCAAAATAAATTTAAAATAAAAAAATATAATTGTTTTCTATCCATTTCTGATGAAAAAAAATATTCAACAGCATTTGCTATTATTCAATCACAATGAAACTAGATAAAAACTTTTTTTCAGAAAATATAAAAACTTTATTTTATGCTTTGATAATTGCAGTAATAATTAGATCACTTTTAGTGCAACCTTTTTACATACCCTCTTCTTCGATGGAACCCACATTACTTGTAGGCGATAGACTGTTTGTTACAAAATATTCATATGGATATAGTAAACATTCTTTCCCTTTTAGCCCACCAATACTCAGTAAAAGAATAATGTTTAAAAGTCCTGAAAGAGGGGACGTAGTTGTTTTTAAAACACCAGCTGACAATAGAACAGATTATATAAAACGTTTAATTGGACTGCCAGGAGATAAAATTAAGTTTATTGACGCCAATCTATATTTAAATAGTAGCGAAATACTTAAATCTAAAATCCCACTTAAAAAAAAAATTTATTGTGGTGACACAACAATAGATGTCTTAAAGTTTGAGGAAAAATTACCTAATGGTAAAAAATTTCATACAGTTTATTTAAAAAATTATAGCTATCAAAACTCAGATGTTTTTACAGTTCCAGATGATCATTATTTTTTTTTAGGTGATAATAGAGATTGTTCTAAAGATAGCAGATTTCTTTCAAGTGTAGGTTATGTTCACAAAGATAACTTGGTTGGTAAGGCTCAATTTATTTTTTTTTCATCTGACAAAAAAATTGGAAGTTTTATTGAATTTTGGAAATGGCATAAATCTATAAGATTTAAAAGAACCTTTGATGTTATTAATTAATGAAAATAAAGTATCAAGAATTAGAAAAAAAAATAAATATAGTTTTTAAAAACAAAAATTTATTAGAGCAATCTCTTACTCATAAAAGTTTTAATTCTTCTAAAAATAATGAGAAAATTGAATTTTTAGGTGATCGTGTATTAGGACTAGTCATGGCTAAAAAATTATTAGAAATTTATCCCAATGAAAAAGAGGGTATACTTGATAAGAAATTTGCTTCACTTGTTAATAAAAAATCTTGTCTTGAAATTGCAAAATCAATTAATTTAGAAAAATATATTAAAACTTTTAATCCTAAAAATAAAAAAATCAAAATAGAGGATAAAATTATTGCAGACAGTTGTGAAGCATTAATAGGAGCAATTTATCTCGATAAAGGTTTTAATATTGTTGAAAAATTTATTTTAAAACAGTGGGAAGCAAAAATTAGCGATAGCGTTGTTACCGAAATTGATGCCAAAACTAAGTTACAAGAACAAACATTAAAAAAATTTAAAAGTCTTCCTAAATATAAATTAATCTCAAATACTGGACCAAGACATAAACCTGTATTTAGAGTGGGTGTAAAATTACCTAATACAAAATACTTTATTGGCATTGGTAATTCCAAAAAAAATGCTGAACAAAGTGCTGCTACAGAGTGTTTAAATAGTTTCAATAAATAATATGAATTGGTCTGATGAAGGTTTTTTGTTAAGTAAAAATAGATATAACGAAAACTCTTTGATTGTAGAAATTTTTACCAAAGAAAAAGGCAAAGTATCAGGTATCATATTTGGTGGCACATCAAAAAAAATTAAAAATTATCTGCAAATAGGAAATAAATTGCATGTTAATTATAATTCAAAAAATGAAAATAGAACTGGCTACTTTAAAGTCGAAATTTTAAAAGCTTACAGCCCTTTGTATTTTGATGATAAACAAAAATTATCATGCTTAACTTCTGCAATGAATTTGATTAAAATTTTAACAGCAGATTCACAATCAAATGAAAAAGTATTTTTCATAATTCGGAATTTTTTTTTAATTTTACAAGATAAAAATTGGTTAAAAAAATATATTTTTTGGGAATTAGAATTACTCAAAATATTAGGTTATGATTTAGAATTAGAAAACATAGTAGAGAAAGATACTGAAAATAACGAAACTGTTTATTATGTTTCATCGTCAAATGAAAAAAAATATGTACCAAACTTTCTTATTGAAAAAGATAAAGAGGTTGAAGATATTAAAATTTTATTAAAAGGTTTGAAGTTAGTTAACGATTATCTTGATAAAACAATTTTAAAACCAAACAATATTAATTTTCCAAATAATAGATTGTTGTTTCTTAATACTTTAAGGTGATTACTTTATTATTTTGTCAATTCGATCAGCGTAATAACTTACTATCGCATTTGCACCAGCTCTTTTGAAAGCTACTAAACTTTCATATACTGCATCTCTATTCACAAGGTTTTTGTTTATTGCGTTTTCCATTAAACTATACTCACCCGATACTTGATAAGCAAAAACTGGGATTTTAAATTTTTCTTTAATTGATTTAATTATATCCAAATATGGCATTCCAGGCTTAACCATAATCATATCAGCGCCTTCTTTTATATCTAAAGCAACTTCTCTTAACGCTTCATCAGAATTTCTAAAATCCATTTGATATGTTTTTTTATCTCCTTTTAATGAGCTTTTTGAACCCACAGCATCTCTAAAGGGACCATAAAAGTTTGATGCATATTTTGCTGCATAGGATAAAATTTGAACATTCTGGAATTTATTTTTATCTAAAGCTTTTCTTATTTTTCCTATTCTACCATCCATCATATCTGAAGGAGCCAGAACATCACAGCCCATTTCTGCCTGAAGTAATGATTGATTAACCAAAACATTAATCGTTTCGTCATTTAATATAGTGTTAGATTTTATTAAACCATCATGACCATGTGATGTGTAGGGATCTAAAGCAACATCACACATTATGCCAATTTGGTTTTTGAATCTTTTTTTGACTTCTTGTAACGCCTTACATACTAAATTATTTTCATTCAGTGATTCTGTTCCCAATTCATCTTTTTTTGAATTTTTAGTTTTAGGGAAAAGAGCTATCATTGGTATTCCTAATTGTAATGCTTTATCCACAATTTGGCTCAATCGGTTAATTGTATACCTGTAAACGCCCGGCATTGATGAAATCTCTTGTCTTTTATTTGACCCTTCAATTAAAAAAATAGGTAGAATAAAGTCATTTGGACTCAAGGTATTTTCTTGAATCAGTTTTCTAGACCAAGATTGTTTTCTATTTCTTCTTAGTCTTAGACTAGGATATTTACCTGTAATCATGTTTTAATTTACTTTCAAATTGCGACAAATGTAATATACACATATACAAAAAAAAGAGTAGAAAGCAATCAAGATGATCAACGAAATTTCAAAAGTAATAGACTTAAATATTAAAAAAGAAGAAAGAGTTTTAGACTTTAGCGATTTTCAAAAACAAGAAATTAAATTTGATATTGCTAAATTACAAGAGGCTTATCATCAAATAGTTAAAATTAAAAAATTCGAAGACGCTGGCGTTACGCATTTTGGTGCAATATCATTAACACAAATACCTGGTGATCCTGACTCAATCAAGGGTAATAAAGCCAGAGGTGTATATTGGACAAAACCTGATAAGTCTGGAAAAGAAGTAACAAGAGATGAAACCATTGAAGAGTCTTCTTATTCAGAATTTATAAAAGATTATGAAAATACTTATTTCAAGGAAGTTTATGATGCTTTGTCTGCAAAGTATAAACTTGGTAGAGTAAGAATACTTTTAAAAGAACCTAGATCAACCTTAAGTTGGCATAGAGATCCAGAACCTAGATTGCACATACCTATCATAACTAATCCTGGTTGTTTAATGGTTATAGATAATGTTGCAAAACATATGCCCGCTGATGGTTCAGTTTGGGTTACGAATAATACTAAGTACCACAATGCATTTAATGGTGGAGAAGAGAACAGAATACATTTAGTTGCTTGTGTTTTAGATTACAAATTTAATTAATTTGAAAAAAATATTTATTTCATCAGATCACGCTGGATTTAAATTAAAAGAAAAAATTAAAGATTATTTAAGAAATAAAAAAGTAAAATTTGAGGATCTTGGTCCTAAAAATGATAGCAGTGTTGATTATCCTGATTATGCCCATAAAGTTGCAAAAAAAGTTAAGGTTAATAAAAGCAATGTAGGCATTTTGGTGTGCGGATCTGGGACTGGCATGAATATTGCGGCAAATAAGCATAAAAATATTCGTGCTGCACAATGTTTTAATCTAAAATCAACAAAATTATCCAGATTGCATAACGATGCAAACATCATTACATTAGGGTCTAGGTTGATAACCAAAAAAAATGCTTTAAGGTTTGTAAGTGTTTTTTTAAATACAAAATTTGATGGCGGTAGACATTTGAGAAGAGTTAAAAAAATATAATTATGTCGAGCGAAAAAAATTATTTAAACGATAGCTACAAGAGTTTTTTTGAGGATAGTTTATCTGTAAAAGATCCAGAACTTTTTAAAGCTATTAAAGATGAATTAATCAGACAACAACAACATATTGAGTTAATTGCGTCTGAAAATATAGTTTCACAAGCAGTATTAGAGGCACAAGGATCAGTTTTAACTAATAAATATGCCGAAGGTTATCCTGGTAAAAGATATTATAATGGGTGTGAGCACGTTGATGTAGCAGAAAATCTAGCAATCGAAAGATTAAGAAAACTATTTAGTTGTAAATTTGCAAATGCACAACCACATTCAGGCGCGCAAGCTAATGGAGCGGTATTTTTAGCTTTGTTAAGTCCAGGTGATACATTTATGGGTATGAGTTTAAATTCAGGTGGTCATATTACACATGGATTAAAAATTTCTATGTCTGGTAAGTGGTTTAATGCTGTAGGCTATGATGTAGACAAAGAATCTGAATTGATAGATTATGATAATGTTGAAAAACTTGCATTAGAACATAAGCCGAAACTAATTATTGCTGGAGGAAGTGCTTATTCTAGAGTAATTGATTTTAAAAGATTTAGAGAGATTGCAGATAAAGTTGGAGCTTATCTAATGGTTGATATGGCTCACTTCTCTGGACTGGTTGCTGGTAAAGGATACCCAAATCCCTGTGACTATGCACACGTAGTTACTTCAACAACCCATAAGGTATTTAGAAGTGCAAGAGGAGGAATAATTTTAACTAATCATGAAGATCTTGCTAAAAAATTTAATACAGCTGTTTTTCCTGGGTATCAAGGAGGACCTTTAATGCACATCATTGCAGCTAAGGCAGCAGGATTTCTCGAAGCATTACAGCCAGAATTTCAAGATTATATTAAATCTGTTTTAGCAAACGCTAAGATGTTGGCAGAAACTTTAAAAAATAATGGATTTAAAATTTATTCAGACGGAACAGACACACATCTTATGTTGGTTGATTTAAGACCTTATAATGTAAAAGGTAATCTTGCGGCAGAGAGTTTGTCTAGAGCAAATATTACATGTAACAAAAATGGTATTCCTTTTGATACAGAAAAACCTATGATTACCTCAGGAATTAGATTAGGAACACAAGCGGCTACAACACGTGGATTTGGTTTAAATGAATTTAAGACTGTAGGAGAATTGATCACAAAAACTCTAAAAGGATTATCAGAAAATCCAACAGATAATAGTAAAATTGAAAATGAAGTAAAAAATGAAGTTATTGCTTTAACTTCGTCATTTCCTATATATAAGAACTTGTAGCAAATGATTTGTCCGTGTGAAAAAAAGGGTGATACATCTGTAGTGGATTCACGACCTACAGAAGATGGTACAGCTATTAGAAGAAGAAGACTTTGTATCTGTGGTGAACGCTTTACTACTTTTGAAAGAATTCAAATTCGTGAATTAATGGTCGTTAAGAAAAATGGAAGAAAATCAGTTTTTGATCGTGATAAACTATCTAAATCAATTTATATAGCACTTAAAAAAAGACCTATAGATACAGAAACAATAGAAAAATTTATAAGTCAAATTTCAAGATCTTTAGAAGAACTTGGTCAAGGTGAAATTTCATCTAATACAATTGGCACTATGGTTATGGATGGTTTGAAGGATTTAGATCCTGTTGGATACGTTAGATTTGCTTCAGTTTATAGAAACTTCAGAGAAGAAAAAGACTTTGTGCAATTCGTGGACAGGCTTGATGTCTACAAAAAAAGATAAATTCACAGATAAAGATTTATTTTATATGGATATGGCCTTAGATCTGGCTAGATCTCGTCATGGCCTTACTGGATCAAATCCTTCAGTGGGTTGTGTTATTGTCAAAAATGACAAAATAATTTCTATAGGTCAGACTTCATTTAACGGAAGACCACATGCTGAGTCTAATGCAATTAAAAATAGTTTCGAAGATTTAAAAGGTTCAAAAATGTATGTTACTTTAGAACCATGTTGTCATCATGGTTTGACACCACCATGTACTGACTTGATAATAAAATCAAAAATTTCAGAGGTTGTGTATTCAGTTGCAGATATTGACAAAAGGGTAAGTAATAAAAGTTTTAAAATTTTAAATTCAAAAAAAATAATTGTAAAAAAAGGATTGTTAAAAAATAAAGTTGAAAATTTTTATTATCCTTATTTTTTTAATAGAAAGAAAAAATTACCTTTTGTTACCGGTAAAGTAGCTATTTCAAAAAATAATATTATTTACAGTAAATCCCAAAAAAGAATTACAAATGCTTATTCTGATAAGTTTACGCACTTGTTGAGATATCAAAATGATACCATAATGATTACATATAAAACTCTTAACAAAGACAATCCAAGATTAAATTGTCGTTTAAAAGGTATGGAAAATTTTTCTCCTAAAAGAATTATTTTAGATAATGAACTAAATTCAAATTTGAATAGTTATATATTTAAATCCTCGAATAACAAAAATACTTTAATCTTTTATAATAAAGCTGATAAATCAAAAATTTCTAAATTTAAAAAAAAAGGCATTATTTTAATTAAATCTAAAATTGATATGGATAACAAATTTGATATTAAAGAAATTTTAAAAAAACTATATAATTTTGGCTGTAGGAATTTACTAATAGAGGGTGGTAACGATTTAACTAATTTCCTGATCAAGAACAAAATTTTTAACAAATTTTATTTGTTCAAAAGTCCTAAAAACCTCTCAAAAAGCTTAGAATATTTAAAATTTAGTGGTCTAAAAAAATTAAATCAAAAATATTCAAAAAAGATTAATTTAAATCTGAATTTGCGAAAAGACAGAATAACATTATATAGATAAAAATTATGTTTAATGGAATAATTTATAATCAAGGTATAATCACAAAAATAATTAAAAGACCAAAGGGTCTTAATATTTTTGTAAAAAGCAATCTCAAAGTATCTAAAAAAGATATAGGATTGTCAGTTGCTTGTGATGGTGTTTGCTTAACTTTAATTTCATATAAATTAAAAATGATGGAATTTTACCTGTCTAAAGAAACAATCATGCGTTCAAAATTTAAATTTTTAAATATAAAAGATAAAATAAATTTGGAATTACCTTTAAAATATGGAACAAAAATTTCAGGACATATTTGCCAAGGACATGTTGATACCGTTGGTAAAGTATTAAGTATTAAAAAAATAGATAAATCATTTCTTTTTGATTTTGAATTACCTAAAAAAGAGAGAAAACACTTAATAGAAAAAGCATCTATTTGTGTAAACGGTATTTCTCTTACAATTTCTAAAGTAACAAAAAAAGGTTTTCAAATTTGGATTATACCTCATACATATATGGAAACAAATTTATCAACTTTAATAAAATCTAGCTTAGTAAACGTAGAGATAGATATATTATCTAAATACGTTAGAAATTATTTTAATGAAAAATAATTTTTCATCAATTGAGTCAATTATAAGTGTAGCCAAAAAAGGAGGCATGTTCATTTTGGTAGATGATGAAAAAAGAGAAAACGAAGGGGATTTAGTTATTTCCACATCAGACTCGAATGCAAAAAATATTAACTTCATGGCAAAATACGGACGAGGTTTAATTTGTTTAGCACTTGATTCTATTCAGGCAAAAAGATTAAATTTATCTTTAATGTCACCGGTAAATCTATCAAGAAACAAAACAGCTTTTACAATTTCTATAGAAGCAAAAAAAGGAATAACAACAGGAATATCTGCCAAAGATAGAGCCAGAACAATTAAAATTGCTTCCAAAAAAAAGGTAAATAAAAATGAAATTGTTTCTCCTGGTCATGTGTTTCCAATTATAGCTAAAGACGGCGGGGTTCTTGTTAGAGCTGGTCATACTGAAGCTTCAGTTGATATTTCCAAGTTAGCCAAAAAAAATAACTCCGCTGTAATTTGTGAAATTATGAATGAAGACGGAACAATGGCTAAAGGTCAAGATTTATTCAATTTTGCAAAAAAACATAAATTAAAGATCGGAAAAATAGAAGATCTTATCGCTTATAGACTAAAAAAAGAAAAACTTATTAAACTTAAAAAACAAAGCAAAATAGATGTAAAAAATCAAAAATATAATATTAGAATATATGAGAACCTTTTAGATGGTTCAGAACATTTTGCTTTAATAAAAGGTAAATTAACAAAAGGCATTACTCCAAGAGTAAGAGTAATTTCATCTAATGTTGTGCAAAACTATCTTATAAACCAGTCATTACCAAATTCATTCAATAAGACCTTAAATTATTTTAAAAAATATCAAAATTGTGTTTTAGTGTTTATTAAAGACTCAAATTTAAAATCAGTAACTCAAACTTTAAAAGATTATAAAAACAAAGACTTTTATAAAAAGGGAAATGATAAGTTAATAAGAAATTATGGTATTGGTGCTCAAATTATTAAAGACTTAAAAATTAAAAATATGATACTAATCACAAAATCACCGAAAAAAGTTATTGGTCTTGATGGTTATGGCATAAAAATCACAAAACAGGAATTAATTTGATGAAAAAAAAATATCTAGTTGTTGTAGCAGATTATTATAAAGATGTTGCTGAAGGCTTATTAAGTAGTGCTTTAAAAGTAATTCCAAAAAAAAATTTAATAAAAATTATTAAAGTACCCGGTGCTTTTGAAATTCCAGTTACAATCTCAAAAAATCTAAAAAAATATGATGGGTTTTTAGCTTTAGGATGTGTAATAAAAGGTCAAACACCCCATTTTGATTTTATTTCTCAAGCATCAACTGATGCTATAATGAAATTGTCCATTGATAGTAAAAAACCTGTTGGAAATGGAATAATCACTTGTCTTAATATAACTCAAGCGAGAGCTAGAAGAAAAAAGGGTGCTGAAGCTGCAGAAGCAGTGATTTCAGTTTTGTCTCAAAAATGAGAACTCATTTTAACCCAAAAAATAACCCTAGAGTTATTATTATTCAAAAATTATATGGTAAATTTTACAATGAAGATGATGATTTGGATTTTCCAAAACATAGATTTAAAAAATTTATTAAGGATATTGTTTTGGGAACACTAGAAAGAAATGACCTTATTTTAGATGAATTAAATAATAAGCTAGGTGATGAATTTGTATTTGAAAAATTAGATAAAGTTTTTCAAACGATCTTAAAAGCTGCCACATATGAATTTATGTATAAACCAAATTTATCAATTAATATAATTATTAAAGAATATTTAAATTCATCTAATTTTTTTCTTGAAGATTCACAAACAAAGTATCTTAATGCTTTATTAGATAATGTTGGTAAAAAATTAAGATCTCATAATGCATGAATTTAATTTAATAAAAAATTATTTTTTAAAATTAGCTAAAAAAAATAAATCTGCTCTTAATTTAAATGATGACGTTTTTTTTGATAAAAAAAGAGGTATTGTTATATCTGTAGATACGTACAATATTGGTAAGCATTTTTTTAATTTTAAATCCCCTGATCTAGTAATTAAAAAAATATTAAGATCATCTATTTCTGATTTAATTTGCAAAGGTGTTAAACCAAAGTTTTATTTTATTTCTGGTTCAGGTAATAAAAAAACATTTACAAAAAATAACTTATATAAAATCTCAAAGTCACTCAACTCAGAACAAAATAAATTTAATATAGTTTTATGTGGTGGTGATACTACGTTTTCAAACAAATTAAGTTTTACGATCACTTCATTGGGATATGCCAATAAAATAATTTATCGTAATAAAGCTAAATTAGATGATGATATTTATGTTACTGGAAATTTGGGCGATAGTTATTTAGGCCTTAAACTATTAAGTAATAAATTGAATATAAAAAAAAAAGATAAACTATTCTTTATCAGTAAATACTACAAACCGGTTTTACCTTTGAGTTTAACAAAATATTTATTAAAATTTGCTAATAGTTCCATTGATGTTTCGGATGGATTAATTGATGATTTATCAAAAATGATTAATACACAAAATTTATCTTTTCATTTATTTGAGAAAAAAATACCTATTTCTAATAAATTGAGTAATTTGATTAAAAATCAAAGATTAAATAAAATTAATCTAATTTCTAACGGAGACGATTATCAGATTTTATTTACTGCAAATGTTAATAATACTAGAATCATTCAAAATGCATCTAAAACAACAGGAATTAAAATAACTAAAATTGGTAAAATTGTATCTGGGAAAGATAGATCATTTATATTTGATGAAAAAGGTAAGCAAATTCAAGCAAAATCTAAAGGTTATATTCATCAGTTTTAGAAGTTAATCGTTGTCTTTTTTAGCTTTTTTTGTATTGTGCGGGCTTAAAAATTTAACAACCAACAACTTAAGGTTAATATGAGCGGAACAATCGAAACAATACTATTATATACAATTGGAGCTGGTTTACTATCTATCGTTTATGGATTTTTAACTGGTAAAAATATTCTCAATTCAAGCGCTGGAAACGCTAAAATGCAGGAAATTGCATCTGCAATCCAAATTGGTGCAAAAGCATATCTAGCAAGACAATACAAAACTATTGCTATTGTTGGTGCTGTAGTTTTGGTAATTGTAAGTATTGCTTTTAGTCCTTTAGTTGGTCTTGGATATCTTATAGGTGCAGCATTATCTGGTATTGCAGGATATGTTGGAATGTTGGTTTCTGTTGAGGCGAACGTAAGAACAGCAGAAGCGTCTAGAAAAGGCCTAGCTCAAGGTCTTTCTGTTGCATTTAAATCTGGCGCTGTAACTGGTATGTTGGTTGCTGGTTTAGCCTTATTAGCGATTGCAGTATATTATTTCTTATTAATTAAATATGAAGTTGACGAGAGAGAGATAGTAAATGCTCTTGTTGCTTTAGGATTTGGAGCTTCTTTAATTTCAATTTTTGCAAGATTAGGTGGAGGTATTTTTACTAAAGGTGCAGATGTTGGTGCTGATCTTGTTGGTAAAGTTGAAGCTGGTATTCCTGAAGACGATCCAAGAAATCCTGCGGTGATTGCTGACAATGTTGGAGATAACGTGGGAGATTGTGCTGGAATGGCTGCAGATTTATTTGAAACATATGCAGTTACTATTGTTGCTACTATGGTTTTATCATCAATTTTCTTTGTGGGTGATCTTAATATGATGATTTATCCTCTTACAATTGGCGCTGCTTGTTTATTGACATCTATTCTAGGTACGTTCTTTGTTAAACTTGGAAGAGATAACAATGTAATGAATGCATTGTATAAAGGATTTATTGTATCTGCTGTTGCATCATTAGCTATTCTTTGGCCTGTAACAGATCATGTAATTGGTTTTACAAATGAATACACTGTTAATGGAAATACATTTAATGGAATGGATTTATATTACTGCGGAGTAATTGGTTTAGTTATTACTGGTTTATTAATTTGGATTACAGAATATTACACAGGAACAAGTTATAGACCTGTTAAATCAGTAGCTTTATCATCAACAACTGGTCATGGAACTAATGTTATCCAAGGTTTAGCTGTATCAATGGAAGCAACAGCAATACCTGCATTAATCATCGTGGCTGGTATTTTAATTACAAACTCTATTGCAGGCTTATTTGGTATTGCAATCGCTGTTACAACAATGTTGGCATTAGCTGGAATGGTTGTTGCCTTAGATGCTTATGGCCCAGTAACTGATAATGCTGGAGGAATAGCTGAAATGTCTAACTTGGATAAAAAAGTTAGAAAAACTACTGATGCTCTAGATGCTGTTGGTAATACCACTAAAGCTGTTACAAAAGGATATGCTATTGGTTCTGCTGGTCTAGGTGCCTTAGTTTTATTTGCAGCTTACACTGAAGATATCAAACATTTCTCTAAAGAAGCTGGTTCTGCTCTTGAAGGAATAGTTGTAACTTTTGATTTATCAAACCCTTATGTTGTTGTTGGTTTATTAATTGGTGGAATGTTACCTTACTTATTTGGTTCTATGGGTATGCAAGCTGTAGGTCGAGCAGGTGGTGCTGTTGTAGTGGAAGTAAGAAGACAGTTTAAAAAATTTCCAGGAATTATGAAAAGAAAGCAAAAACCTGATTATGCCAAATTAGTTGACTTGTTAACTGTTGCAGCAATTAAGGAAATGATAATACCATCATTATTACCCGTATTATCACCTGTAGTTTTATATTTTATTATACTTTCAATAGGTGGTCAGGTAGCTGCCTTAGCTGCAGTTGGAGCTATGCTTTTAGGAGTTATTATTACTGGACTGTTTGTGGCTGTTTCTATGACTGCTGGTGGTGGCGCATGGGATAATGCTAAGAAATATATTGAAGATGGAAATCATGGCGGAAAAGGCTCTGAAGCTCATAAAGCTGCTGTAACAGGTGATACTGTTGGAGATCCATATAAAGATACTGCAGGTCCTGCAGTTAATCCAATGATTAAGATCACAAATATTGTAGCTTTATTATTGTTAGCAGTTATCGCTGGCTAATTTCTTTACGTTTTTTGGCCCTCGTACCTAGAGGGTCATTAATCTTTTGTCTCATACTAGACATAAAATCATATATAAATGAGTTTCTTTTGAAACCAGCTTGTGTTGTAGCTTCGACAATTTTAATATTTTCCATATCATCTTTATTATAAAAATCTTTCTTTTTTAAAATACCGTATTTATCAATTTCTAAAACAAGTACATCATTTTTAAAGATTTTCATTCTACCCAAATTTTTTAGTTGTGATTGTGTTTGTTTTCTTTCAATATATATCCATACATCATTATCAAACTTACTTTTTGTAGACGGTACACCTAATATTTTTTTTATATCATTTTTATTTGTTTGATTTACAATTAGAGTTTCTTGTTTTTTTTCTAAAAAAGGAACCCCATGGTGTTTAACAACAGGTTTAAATGAGCAATTTGAAAGTATTAAAAATAAAAAAAATATATATAATTTATTCATGACCAATAAGTATATACATATTTATAATAATTTAATTAATTTCACTAGAAATAAAGAGTTGTATAAGAATTTAAATAGGGAAGATAGTTTTTCTGATAGATTGACTTTATTTTTGCTTCATTTTTCATTTTTTCTGAAAAACTATAAAAATGAGGATAACAAAAAAGTATTACAGGAAATTTATGATTTCAACTTCAGACAATTAGAGTTGAGTATTAGAGAGATAGGATATGGAGATCAATCTATAAACAAAAAAATGAAAGATTATATAAACTTGTTTCATTCAATGGTTTCTGAGATTCATTTTTGGGACAATTTATCGAGATCAGATAAAATTGAAAAATTGTCAATATTTTTAGAAGATTTTAATAATATTGATGATTTACTTGAGTATTTTGATGAATTTAACTTAAATTTATCAAAAAAAACTTTGAATTATTATTTAAAAAGTGTAAGTAACCCATAATTATGGCTGTACCAAAACGAAAACAAACCCCTTCTAGAACTGGAATGAGAAGGGCACAAACTATGAAATTTTCAACTAAAAATATAGTTGAGGATAAAAAATCAGGTGAATACAGACTTTCTCATCATCTTGATTTAAAAACTGGCATGTATAAGGGCAGACAAGTTTTAGACCCAAAAGAATAGTATATTTATTTTAATGTCTGAAAAAATTAAAATTGCAGTTGATGCAATGGGTGGAGATGGTTCACCAAAAAAAGTTATTGATGGTATTATTTACAACCATCAATCAAATAAAAACAATTTTTATAAAATTTTTGGAGATAGAAATAAAATTTCTTCGTTAATAGAGAATAAAATTAGTAAAGAATTCTATGAAATTTTTCACACAGAAAATGCTATAAAAAGTACAGACAGTCCATTAGAAGGTGCAAAAAGAGGCAAAGATACAAGTATGTGGCTTGCTGTTCAAAGCGTTAAAGAAAAGCAGACTGATATAGTTATATCTGCTGGTAATACTGGTGCTCTATTAGTTGTATCAAAATTGAATCTTAAAATGATTGAAAATATAGACAAACCAGCTCTGTCTGCACTTTGGCCAAATAAAAAAGGCATGAGTGTTGTGTTAGACCTAGGAGCTAATATTGAATGTAGTTCTAAAAATCTAAGTGATTTTTCTTTGATGGGAGCTGCACTTTATAATTCGTTATATCCAGATGAAATAGCCAATGTTGCTTTATTGAATATTGGTTCAGAAGAATTAAAGGGTAATGAAGTAATAAAGGAAACATATCAAATTCTTAATGACAAAAAATCTGAAAATTTTAATTTCTCAGGATACATCGAAGGTAATCACTTAATGGATGGTGAAGTTAACGTAATTGTATCTGATGGATTTACAGGAAATGTTGCATTAAAAACAGCTGAAGGGACAGCAAATTTTATTACAAGCGAATTAAAAAAAGCAATGACAGGTAATTGGATAGGAAAATTGTCTTCTCTTTTAAACATTGCAAATTTAAAAAAATTTAAAAAAAGATTGGATCCAAGGTTGTATAACGGTGCAATATTTATCGGATTAGACTCTCCAGTGGTAAAAAGTCACGGAGGTACGGATTTTATTGGTTTTGCTAATTCATTAGATGTTTGCAATAGAATAGTTAAAGGTAATTTGATACAAAAGATCAAACAGAATCTTTAAATGAGAATAAATCTAACTAAAAAAGATTTAGTTAATTTAGTTTACATGCAACTAGGTTTTTCTAAACAGATTTCTGAAAACTTAATTGATGATTTTTTGTCTACAATTGTCTCTAATATTAAATCTGAGAAAAAACTTAAATTATCTAAATTTGGAACTTTTTCTATAAGACAAAAAAAAAGTAGAATTGGTAGAAATCCAAAAACTAAGGAAACTAAAGTAATATCTAGTAGGGATGTTGTTTTATTTAAACCTTCAAATGAATTTAAAGAATTTATAAACTTTAAAGACCATGGATAAAGCTGATCAAGCTTATAAAACAATTGGTGAAGTTGCTAAAATTTTAGACCTAAAAGTCAATAAGAAAGGTACTTTACCTACTCATATAATAAGATTTTGGGAAACTCAGTTTAAACAAATTAAACCAAAAATTTTTAACTCTAATAGAAGATATTATGACGAAAAAAATATTGATCTACTGAGGAAGATTAAGTTTTTGCTTAAAGATCAAGGAATGACGATTAATGGTGTAAAAAAGATGCTAGATAATGATGATACTTTAAAGCTTGACGAAATGGCAGATAAATCTATAAAAGCTGAAAAATTAAAAAACAAGTTAACTAAAATATCAAATATTTTAAAAACACTAAAATAAATGGCAAAAAAAACACACGTAAAAGTTAGAATGGTACCTGAAGCTAAACCAGATAGTCCTTTCTTTTATTATGTAAAAAAACCAGCAGGTGGTGAAAAAGCAAAAGTAAAATTATCTGCAAAAAAATATAATCCTGAAACTCGAAAACACGAAATGTTTGTGGAGAAAAAGCTTCCACCTCATAGTAAGTAAATTATTTTTTTTTAAAATTTCTTCTTTCGTAATCAATATAAGACCAAATCATATTTTTCCAAATACGATTAGTTATCTTTGGATCAATGCCTTGTTTTAAGGATTTTGCTTTAATTTTTTTTAAAATAAAATTAATTCTTTTCTTATCAACGATTTCTTTTTTAAATTCTTTAAGCTTTAAAACTTCTTCAACTAGTTTTGTTCTATACTTTATGAGAGATAATAATTTATTGTCTAATTTATCTAATTTAATTCTTATTATACCTAGTTTTTTTTTATTATTCGGCGACATTTAATTTATTGGAATACTTAATAATTATTATATTTATCTGACCATGTACAGTGAGAATAATCATTTAAATAATCAACTTAAATTATGGATGTTAACTCTATTAGTTTTAGTTACTTTAATAATAATAGTTGGTGGTTTAACAAGATTAACAGACTCTGGTCTATCAATTACCACATGGGAATTGTTTGTTGGCTTTTTTCCACCTTTCTCAAATGAAAAATGGTTAGAATATTTTAGTTTATACAAAACAATTCCTGAATACAGCCAGCAAAACTACAATATGACCTTAGATGAATTTAAAGTAATATTTTGGTGGGAGTGGGGACACAGACAGTTGGGTAGAATAATTGGTTTATCAGTGTTGCTTCCAATGATCTATTTTTCAATTAAACAAGGAATTTGGATTATTAAAAAATATGGATTTATTTTTTTATTAGTTTGTTTTCAAGGATTTTTGGGTTGGTACATGGTATCAAGTGGATTAGTTGAAAGAATTGATGTTAGTCATTATAGACTAGCAATACATTTGGTTACTGCTTTTATAATTTTATCAATTGTATATTGGCAATTTTTAAAATTATCATCTTCTGTAAATAAAACCATTTCTATAGATCTGTTTATTGTGAAAATATTTTATTTTTTATTGTTTTTGCAACTAATTATAGGTGCTTTTGTATCTGGAATGGATGCTGGAAAAATTTATAACACTTGGCCATTGATGGGTGTTAATTATTTTCCTGATGATAGTAGTTTTGAAGATTTTTTAAATTTAAAAGTTTTTGATAATCCATCGATTGTTCAATTTATTCATAGAAATTTAGCATACTTAATTGTTGTGATTTACATTTTTATCCTCTTCAAAGTAATTAATTCTGGAAACAAAAAATTATATAAACCTATTGTTGTAATTGGTTTGACTTTGACATTTCAAATTTTTCTTGGTGTGATAACTGTTTTATCTGGAGTAAAAATTTTATTCGCATCTTTACACCAGATAAATTCTATTTTTATAATACTTTCAACTTTGTATTTTATATTTATTTCTCAATATAAAAGAGAGATTAATTAATTTCTATTTGTAGACATATAAATAAAATTAACTAACCGCTTTTAAATTATCTTTTGATGATTTGTCTAAAGCTTGATCTAAGTCATCAATGATATCATCAATATGTTCTAAACCAATACAAAGTCTAACATAACCAGGAGTTACGCCAGAGGCAGCTAATTCATCCTCATTTAATTGACTATGTGTAGTTGTTGCAGGATGAATTGCCAAACTTCTAGCATCTCCTATATTTGCAACATGGTAGAACATTTTTAAAGATTCAATGAACTTTTTACCAGCTTCAATACCACCAGCTAATTCAATACCAACCAAAGCACCATTTCCATTTTTAAGATATTTTTTTGCTCGACTTGATATTTCTTCATTATGTTCAGTAGCATAAATAACTCTCTCAACAGCTTTATGATTTTTCAAGTACTTTACTACTTTAGCAGCATTGTCACAATGCTGCTTCATTCTTAAAGCAACTGTTTCAAGTCCCTGTATAACACCAAAAGCATTATCTGGAGAAAGTGCTGATCCCAAATCTCTTAACAAGGTTACTCTTGCTCTTACTGCAAAAGCAACATTTGCTCCTGTTAATTCAGGTACAGCTTTACCCCAAACAACACTTCCATAACTTGCATCAGGTTCATTAAACAATGGTTGTCTTTTCGGATCTGCTGTCCAATCAAAATTACCACCATCAATTAGCGCACCCCCGACTACTGTTCCATGACCTGCTATATATTTTGTTAAAGAATAAACAACTACAGCAGCACCATGTTCGATTGGTTTACAAATTACAGGGGCAGCAGTGTTATCCAAGATTAATGGAATGTTATATTTTTTACCAATATCTGAGACTTCTTTAATTGGAAAAACTCTTAAATATGGATTTGGTAACGTCTCTCCATAAAAAGCTCTAGTTTTATCATCTATAACTTTTTCAAAGTTTTTCGGATCAGAAGGATCAGCGTATCTTACTTCTATACCAAGCTTACTTAAAGTATGTGTAAACAATGAAACTGTTCCACCATAAAGATCTGTTGAACTAATAATATTATCTCCAGCTTGAGCAACGTTTAATATGGCAAAAGTGGAAGCAGTTTGTCCAGATGCTACAGTTAAACTCGCAAGACCACCTTCAAGAGCAGCGATTCTTTTTTCCAACACATCATTTGTTGGATTCATTATTCTTGTATAGATATTTCCAAACTCTTTTAATGCAAATAAATTAGCCGCATGTTCAGTGTTGTTAAATTGATATGAAGTTGTTCTATAAATAGGAACTGCAACTGAATTTGTAGCTGGATCACTTCTATAATCTCCACCATGTATGGCAATAGTTTCTGGATTATTTCTCTTTGTACTCATTTTTACTCCTTTTTTAGTGCTTTTGCTTTATGCAAGGCGCACAATACAGTTCAAATGCCTACCGATTTAAATTTTTATGAAATTCCATTTTAGCAGTTTTATGCCCGCAATAGGATCAAATCGGCAATAGTTTTCTAGCATATTAGTTATGTTTTACAAGTTAAATATAAAATTGACTTTGAATAATTTAATAGTATTAATCCTCGCACAATGACAAAATTCACAAAAAAAGATCAAGTTACATCGTCTTGGTACGAGATAGACGCAAAAAATGCAGTTGTTGGAAGATTAGCTACTGTTGTATCTAATATAATTAGAGGTAAAAACAAGACTACATACACACCACATATGGATGATGGTGATTTTGTTGTAGTAAAAAATATCGAACAAGCCAAATTTACTGGTAAGAAATTTCAAAACAAAAAGTACTATAGACACACAGGTCACCCTGGTGGAATAAAAGTTACGACTCCAGAAAAACTTCATGAAAAAAAACCTGGAGAAACTTTAAAGATGGCAGTTAAAAGAATGTTACCAGGTGGAGTTTTAGGAAGAAAACAATTAACAAAACTAAAAATTTACTCTGGAAGTGAGCACCCTCATGCCGCACAAAATCCAAAAGTTATAGAGTTAGATAAACTAAACAATAAAAACATTGTAAGAAATTAATATGGAAAATATACAATCAAACACAAAAACTCCTAAAATAAAGTTAGATTTTAAAGATAGTAAGTATGCCACAGGTAGAAGAAAAACTTCAATAGCAAAGGTTTGGTTAAAAAAAGGTTCTGGAAAAATTTATGTAAACGGTAAATTATATAATGAATATTTTGCTGATGAAATTCATAAAATGCAAATTACAAGACCTTTTGAAATTATAAATCAAGCTACTGGTTATGATGTAAGATGTAGCGTAAAAGGTGGCGGACCAACAGGTCAAGCTGGAGCAATGGTTCATGGTATATCCAAAGCTTTAGTTCTTTTTGACGAAAATTTAAAAACAACATTGAAAACTGAGAAACTTACAACCAGAGACTCAAGAGCTGTTGAGAGAAAAAAACCTGGTAGAAGAAAAGCTAGAAGAAGCTTTCAGTTTTCTAAAAGATAATTTTTTTTTCAATTTAAACTGTTATAATAAAAAATGCCTAAGCTTAATGCATTAGTTGCTGGATCTACTGGATATATTGGTGTTCAATTAATCAAGTTATTAATTAAACATAAATATATTAATATAAAATATTTATGTGGAAATTCATCTGTTGGAAAAAATATTTCTTATTATGATAAATCTTTATCAAAAAAAAAATTACCAAAAATTGTTAAATTTAATCAAAAATTGTTAAATGGTGTTGATGTTGTTTTCACAGCTTTACCAAATGGTGAAGCTCAAGATATAGCAAAAAAACTTAATCATAATATTACTCTAATTGATTTAGCAGCAGATTTTAGATTAGAAAAAGTTAATGATTATTTAAAATGGTATAAACAAAAACATCGAGCTCCAAAATTACAGAAGAAAAGTATTTACTGTTTACCCGAAATAAATCGTGATGAATTAAAAAATCACAATATAATTTCATGTCCAGGATGTTATCCAACATCAATATTATTACCTCTGGTTCCTTTGTTTAAAAAAAAATTAGTTAAATTAGATAATATAATTATTGATTCAAAATCTGGTTATTCTGGTGCCGGTAGAGGAGTTCATAAAATATATAAAGATAAGAATTTATACGAGTCTTTAAGTGCTTATGGTGTTGGTTTTCATAGACATAATTCTGAAATACATCAATTTTTAAGAAAATTTACTAATAAAAATTTTCAATTTAGTTTTACCCCACATTTATCTCCAATGTTTAGAGGTATATTAAGTACTATTTATTTAAATTTAGAGAAAAATATTAATCAATCAAAAATCATCAAAACTCTTAAGAAGTCTTATGAGGGAGAAAATTTTGTTAAAATATTAGACTCTGATAAACTGTTAAGCACAAATGATGTTATCAATACAAACAATTGCTTTATTACAGTGTGTAAAACAAAATATAAAAACAAAATAATCATTATTTCAGCAATAGATAATTTAATCAAAGGTGGAGCAGGTCAGGCTGTTCAAAATTTAAATAATAAATTTAATTTTCCCGAAAAAACTGCTTTATAATGAAATATTTGTTAATTATTTTTCTATTTTTTTTAAGTAATTGCTCTTTAAATAAAGATTCTCAATATTGGACAGAACATCCTACTGAAAATAAAAAAAATCAAAAAAAAATAAATGA
>CACBDD010000003.1 GCA_902537905.1 uncultured Pelagibacteraceae bacterium
TCCATACTTTAAAAGCAAAAATCAAAACTTATTTATTGAGGATATTATCGAGGGACTTTTTAAAAATAAAAATATTACAAATAATAAAATTTATAATTTAGCAAAAAAACTAGATATTGGAATAGTTCTTACTGCGCATCCAACAGAAGTTAAAAGAAGAACCTTAATTCAAAAATATGCAAATTTAATTGAAATTATGGAGCAAAGACATCTCTACAAAAAATACCCCTCAAAAATCATCGAATTAGATAGAAAACTATACTCAGAAGTTGCAATAATATGGAAAACAGATGAACTTAAAAGAACAAAGCCTTCTCCATTAGACGAAGCAAGATGGGGATTAGCCGTAATAGAAGATAGTTTGTGGGATACTATTCCTAAAGTTTACAAAAGACTTAACGACATTTTTAGAAAAAATTTAAAGAAAGATTTGCCTCGTGATTTTAATCCTATTCAATTTGGTTCATGGATGGGCGGAGACAGAGATGGGAATCCAAATGTAACTGCAGAAGTAACCAAGAAAGTAATTTTATTTTCTAGATGGCAAGCTGCAAAATTATATGAGAAAGAACTTACCAAATTAATACAAGATTTATCAATGGAAGAATGCTCAACAAAAATTAAAAGAGCAACAGGAAATAGTTATGAACCTTATAGAGTTTATTTGAGACCAATCAGAGACAAGGTAAGACTAACCCATCAATTAATTGAAAATCATTTAAATAAAAATGTACCTTTAGATGAAAAAAAATTAATTCAAAATAAAAACGAAATAACTCTTCCATTAAGAGAAGTAAGAAACTCATTAAAATTAAATAGAGGAGAGCATATTGCAAACGCAGACTTATTAGATTTAATGAGAAGGGTGAGGTGTTTTGGAATTAATTTAGCAAGATTAGATGTAAGACAAGAGGCAGATAGACATGAAAAACTTTTAAACGAAATTTTTAAAAAGAAAAAAAATGTAAAATATTCTTCTTTAACTGAATTAGAAAAAATAAAATTATTAAATAAATCAATAAAAGAAAAAAAATTTTTTGTAGATAAAATAAAATTAAAAGATAAAGAAAATAAAGAAGTTTGGAATACTTTCAAACAGATTGCAAAAACACCAATTGAATGCCTAGGTGCATATGTAATATCAATGACTTCAACAGCATCTGATATCTTATCTGTTTATTTTTTACAAATGCAGGCACAAAACGAAAATTTATTAAGAGTTGTGCCACTTTTTGAAACTTTAGATGATCTAAAAAATGCTAACAGTGTTATGACAAATTTATTCAAACTTCCATGGTACAGAAAAATGATTAAGTCAAAACAGGAAGTGATGATTGGGTACTCGGACTCGAGTAAAGATGCTGGAAAACTATCTGCAAGTTGGCATCAATACAAACTTCAAGAGGAGCTTAGAAATTTAGCAAAAAAATATAAGATAGATCTTGTTTTCTTCCATGGTAGAGGTGGATCTCCAGGGAGAGGAGGTGGTCCAATTCAAGCTACTTTAAAATCACAACCTTCTGGTACAGTTAATGGAAAAATTAGAATTACTGATCAAGGTGAAGTAATTCAACAAAAGTACGGTTACAAACCTTTAGCTGAGTATAATTTGTGTAGTTATATAGGTTCTGTAATGGATGCTTCTTTAAATCCTCCACCAAGATCAAAAACTAATTGGCGTGAATTAATTCAAAAAATGTCAGAAATTTCTACATCTTCATATAGAAAATATCTAAATCAAAGTGAGGATTTTATTCGTTACTTTAAAACAGTTACGCCACATAAATCACTTGGAAAGCTTGCTATTGGATCAAGACCAACCAAAAGAAAGAATGTCGATAATATTCAGAGTTTAAGAGCTATTCCTTGGGTATTTGCTTGGACTCAAATTAGACTAATGTTACCAGCTTGGCTAGGCACAACTGAAGCGCTTAGATATGGTTCTATTAAAAAGTTTAGAAGAACAATGACAGACATGGAAAGAAATTGGCCATACTTTGTATCAACTATGGATATTTTGGATATGGTAATTTCTAAGGTGGATCCAGAAATATCAGTTATTTATGAAAACAATTTAGCTGATGCCTCATTAAAGAGGATTGGTAAAAAATTAAGATTTCAATTTGATGCACTGGTCAAATTGCATAATAAAATTACTCCAAAGGAAGTGGTAAAAGAGAGAAAAGAATTTAGAAAAGCTTTATTTATAAGAAACAATTATACAGAGATGTTAAATATACTGCAGGCAAATATCATGAATAAATTAACAAATAAAAAATATAAAAATTTAGATAAAAAATTTCTTGAAGATGCTTTAATGACATCGATTGCGGGTATCTCTGCAGCAATGAAAAATACTGGATAAATGTTTGAATACTTAATTGCTTTTGGAGCAGGACTTATAAGTTTTTTGTCTCCATGTGTTCTACCTTTGATACCTGGATATATTTCTTATATTTCCGGTCAATCATTACAAGAAATTTTAAATCAACGAAAAATAAATATTTTTCCATTAATTTTATTTTGTTTAGGCTTCTCGACTGTTTTTGTTATTTTAGGTGCATCAGCATCATTTTTAGGACAGGCACTATTACAAAATTCAGAATTGCTAAGAATTTTAGCCGGTATAGTTATTATAATTTTTTCTCTTCAATTAATTGGAATAATCAATATTCCATATTTAAATTTTGAAAAAAGATTTGATGCAAAAGAATCAAGAAATATTCTATTTCCATATGTGATTGGTGTTGCTTTTGGTTTTGGCTGGACACCATGCATTGGGCCAATTTTGGGTTCAATTTTAGCTTTAGCATCTATTGAAGAAACTTTATCAAGAGCAGTAATCTTATTAATTTCTTATTCATTAGGTCTTGCAATTCCTTTTGTTTTGTCTGGATACTTAATTCAAAGATTTTTATTATTTTCTAAAAACTTCAAAAAGAATATTAATTTAATATCAAAAATAGGCGGTATAACTCTACTTATAACCGGAATTTTGATTTTAACTAATCAATTACAAGTAATTGGTTTTTACATAATTAAGATCTTTCCTTTTATGCAAAATTTTGGTTAGTGTATTGAATGAAAATTTATCAAATAGACTCCAGTGCTAGAAAAAAAGGTTCTACTTCTAGATCTTTAGCAAAAAAACTTTTAGATAAAATAAAAAAACCAGGAGATGAGGTAATTTATAGAGATTTAGATGATGAGATGCTTTTTGTAAGTGGTTTAACAGAGTCTGGAATGAAAATTGACGAGAAAGATCAAACAGAAGAACACAAAAAAATGTTTGAACTTTCTGATAAGCTTGTACAAGAATTAAAAGAAAGTGACATTATTATAATTTCAGCTCCAATTTATAATTATGGTCCCCCAGCAACACTTAAAGCTTGGTCAGATTTAGCTGCTAGAATAGGTGAAACTTTTAAATTTAAACCTAATGGTAGAAGAGAAGGGCTATTAAAAAACAAAAAAGCATATCTAGTAATTACTTCAGGTGGAACTAAACTAAATAGCTCTGAAGATTTTTTAACGCCTTGGTTAAAATTTATTTTAAACTTTTTTGGAATAGAAAAAGTTGAAGTAATTAGTGCTGATCAAATGGCTTTAGACTACGAAAAATCAATTAGAGATGCAGAAGCGCAAATAGAAAATATTTCTAGAGATTAAACTTTCTTTTTAAGTGTCTCAATTTTCCTTCAGTACTATCGTAATCGATATAACAACCTTGTAAAAATCTTTCTCCTTCATTTGCATCATAGACTGTTCGTCCATGAAGTAATCTATGATTATCCATCATCATTAAGTCTTTTGGCTCGAGTTTAAATTCAATTCTGTATTTATCTGAATTATACATTTCAGATATTTTTTTTCTCGCACTATAGTAAAGATCTAATTTTTCTTTTTCTAAAATTGGAACATAGTCTAATCTAGGACTAAATCTTACCTGTTTAAAACTTTTATCATCATTTAATTCAATTAAAGGAGAAATTGTTTCTAAAATAACTTCTTTATCAATAAATCTAAATCTTACTTTTACCTCTGTTAATATTTTGTAAAATTCTGGATATTTATTTTTTAAATCTTCAGTAACTGTATAACCATCTACTAATGTTGATAATCCTCCTGAAACTTTACTTTCAATACAATGTAAAAGCTGAATACAAGGAACAGGATTTCTATAGGGATTATCTGTATGTGGTGCTAAAGCTAATGATGTATAAGCAAGATCGTTAGGATCAGGTTTAGATTTTACATCAAAATATTCTCCAAAGTTAGTTCTTCTTACACTCCCAATTGAGTTTGCAAACTCAACAATATAATTTTTTGTTATTGGTATATTTTTAATTATAACAAATCCAAATTTATAGAAAGAAACAAGTAAATCATGCATTTCTTTACTTTCATAAAAATTATCTTGGTATTCAAAATTTTTGATATTGATTAAACTAGAATCCCATTTGGTTTTTTTTATAGATTTTATAACTGTATCTTCTTTTGAAAATTCTAAAGCAATTTTGTTAAGATTAAGCTTAGAACTAATTCCGTCATTAAAATCTATTTCTAAAAATTCCTCGTTAATAGAGGCATTATTGATGATTGTGTGGCTACTTAAACTAGTTGGGTCAAAAAGTCTTTGTTGAGTTCCTTTATCAACGAATTCTTCACCATCCACCCTTTCTCTTAACCAAAAAGGATGTATTTCTTTTTTCTCTGTACCATTATTGAAGTAGACTTTATTTTCGTGAAGCTCAATTTTCATAAATAATACTTGAGCATTATTTAAAATTTAACTTTAATCAATATAAATTAAATAGTAAGAGTTCTTTGTGAATAATTTTGATATAAAAAAATATCCAGTATTTTCAAGTTTTTTAAAGCAATTAGCAAAAGATTTAACAAAATTTTATTATGCTAAGTTAGATAAGCCATTCAAGATAACCAACAAGATGAAAGGTAAAGGTTATGATCCTGTAACTACATCTGACAAAGCTTTTGAAAAGTTTATTAGGTCTAAAATTTCTAAAAGATTTCCAGATCATCAAATTATAGGTGAGGAGTACGGTCACAAAAATACCAAAAGTGAATTTTCATGGGTAATAGACCCAATTGATGGAACTAGATCGTATGTTGTAGGTAATCCTAGTTGGAGTAATTTGATTTCATTAAATTATAATGGGGAACCAATTTTAGGACTAGCAAATTTTCCTAAAATGAAAAAATATTATTTAAATGTAAACAAAAACACCGCATATGTTTTTGAAAATAACAAAAAAAGAAAACTAAAGGTTAATTCTAAATTAAATTTTACAAATTCAAAATTAGCTGCTGCATTTCACAATCAATTAACATTAAAGCAACAATCTAAGATACAAAAATTTATAAATCGAATGCAATTTCCATGTTTTGATGCTTTAACATATTGTCAACTAGCAGAAGGTAGACTTGAAATGGTTGCGCAATGTGCAAACAAAATTTGGGATATTCATCCAATTATGCCAATAGTGAGGGCGAGCGGGGCCATAGTAACTACATGGGGAAATAAAAATCCTGTGGTAGGAGGAAATATTATTGTCTCAAACAATAAGGCAAATCATAAACAAATATTAAAATTATTAAAGCCTTTAGCTGAATGATGCCTGAAAGAGCACAAATCATTCTAGATTTCTGGTTTAAAGAAACTCCCTCTGAAATGCGTTTCAAAAAAGATGAAAAGTTTGATCAAAAAATTAAAGATAATTTTTTAAATGATTATGAATTAGCTTGTCAAAATGAGTACGATGATTGGCAAGATAATCCTATGAGTTGTTTAGCACTAGTTATTTTATTTGATCAGTTTTCTAGAAATATGTTTAGAAATGATAAAAAGGCTTTTGCACAAGATCAAAAAACCAGATTAATTGTAAACGACGCAGTTTATTCAGGTTATTTAGAAGCTATGAATGTAAATCAAAGATTTTTCATGTTGTTACCTTTAATTCATAGTGAGGAAATAAGTGATCATGAAATGGCATATTATTTATTAAATAAATATTTAAGAGAACACGAAGGTTACAACGAAATAAAAAAATTTTGGCAAGATCATACAAAAACAATTAGACAATTTCACAGATATCCACATAGAAACGAAATTTTAGGAAGAGAGTCTACCGAAGAAGAAGTAGAATTTTTAAAAGGACCAAACTCTTCTTGGTAAAATGAATTTAGAATTTATTTTCAAAGTAATAGATAAAGAAGAATGGCAAAAAGCTAAACAATCTGGGACTTATGGTGGTTCCGAAAAAGATATTAAAGATGGTTATATTCATTTTTCAGAGGAAGACCAAATTGAGGAAACCTTAAAAAAACATTACCCAAATAAAGAAAACCTAGTTTTATTGAGAGTAAATGCTTTTAAACTTGAACACTTACTTTGGGAACAAGCTTCAAATGGTGATATGTACCCACATTTATATTCTGCATTAGATACTAGCACAGTTGTTAACGAGTATGATTTACCATTAAAAGAAGACGGAAGCCATCAGCTTCCTGAGATATTAAAAAAGTATCAGTTTAGTCGTCCAAGATAATTAACCATTATTACACCAATAATAATTAAAATAATTCCTATAGTTCCATAAATATTAGGTACTTGATTAAATTTTAAAACAGCAAAAAGAACAACTCCTGTTACTGTTAAGCCACTATAAGTTGAGTAGGCAAATCCAACTGGAAGTGCAGACATAGCTTTTGCAATTGAAAACATTGTAATACACATAAATAAAATACATAAAACTGAAGGAGTTAGTTTTGTAAATCCTTCAGAAATTTTAGCAAAACTATTTGATGCAATACCAAATATGATTCCGTTAGCTAAAAATAAATATCCCAAAAGAGGTTTCATATTATTTACTACCTAACAAATTAACCATTAAAACTCCAATAATTATAAATGCTAGTCCGATCATAGAGTAAAGATTGGGAACTTGGTTATATTTAATCACACCAACTATAACTGTTGCAATAATTGTTAATCCCGCAAATGAAGCGTAAGTGATACCCATTGGAATATTTTTCATTACCAATGAAAGCGCGTACATGCACAAAACAATTGTAATTGCTGTAATTATACTTGGAAACAGAAGAGTAAATCCCTCAGCGCTCTTAGCAAAACTATTCGAAGTAACTCCTAAGAATACAGCAATACCTAGGAACAAGTATGAACTAGCGAGACTCATTTAATAATATTAAATGAAATCCCGCTAAATATATATAATTATTTAGGCATTGGAGTAGCACCAGTTTCTAAACTAACAATTTTTCCATTGTCATATTTATAAACTGCCATTACAGCCTCAACATTTCCATCATTAAATGTAACAAAAGCATGGTGAATTCCAACTTCATCATTTTCGTAAACAATTCTTACTTTATCTTGATTAATATCACCACTCATTGCCCATTTGATAACATCACTTTTAGTTAAAACATTTCCTGACTTATGCATTGTAAATTTAAAGTCATCATGCAAAAGCTCATTCATTGCTGCTTCATCTTTATTTTTAAGTGCTGCACTGTATTTTTCTAATATAGACATACTTTTCCTTTCTTTTTATTCACCTGGTTTTTTGAAGTTTTTTCCTGCCTCTGCAGCTTTATTAAAAGTTTTGTTATAATCAAATACTTCATGAATCATAATGTCTTCCATCAAACCTGCGTTCATAATTGCAACTTTCATTCCAAGAACACTTTCGTAATCTCCTTCAATAACATTGATTACATCAAATCTTCCTCGAACCCACTCATAGCTATGAAACTTTACTCCAACAGTATCACAAATAGCTTTGATAGCTGCTCCTCTATCTGCGTTAGGATCGCTCTGCATTCTTTTGGCAAGATCTCGACTGATTTTACCGATAATATAAAATTTTGACATTATTCACCCCACATTCCATGAAACTCATATACTACTGCTGGCTTATCTCCTACAACCCATCCATCATGTCCAGGTTGGATTGAATATGCATCTCCAGCTTTATAAGTTAGTTCAGTTCCGTCATTATGTTTTGCGCAAACAGCTCCAGAAATTATAATACCTAGATGTGTTGCTTGACAGCTATCACCACCAACCGTTGGTTTTATATCTTTCGACCATTGCCAACCAGGTTGCAAAGTAAGCTTCATCAATCTTTGGTTTCCGACTTTGACTGCTTCAATTTTTGCATTATTAAAATTATCATTCACTTCATCTGCTTTATCAAAACTTTTTACTTCTATTCCAGCCATCATTTCTCCTCGTTAATTATAATTTAATTACAAAGTCTAGCAGAGAAAATCCAACATGTGGAGTCTCTGTTCTTTTTAAACTTTAGCTAATTCGTATATTTCATAACCATCCATAACTTCATCAAATACAGGTTTTGAAACTGGATTTGATCCATCCATAAATGAATGAAGTGCTGCCATGTCATGAACTACAATTTTAAACATTACTGTTGATTTATCAGGTGAGACACTGGCTATTGTTTTAGTAACATCTGCTACTTTTTTTCTTTCAGCCATACCTTCATCTGATTGCATAAAGCCCATAAATTTTTCAAAGGCTCCTTCTTTTAGTTTTCCTACTACCAATATATCTTTCATTTTTTTCTCCTTTTTTTGTTAATATAGATTTTGAACTACTTTTTTAATTTATAAGTGCCCCTGTAATAATTTGTTGCATGAATTTTACCTTCCTGAGCAGGCTTAATTTGTGTATAACCCGTAGTTCCACTGCATTCGATACCTTCATATCTACCTGTACCACTGATACATTTAAAAGTACCTTCCATTGAGTAACCTAACTTTATTTCATAATAAATTATTGCTGTGTCACCATTTATAAACATTATTTTACAGTGACCCATTTCAAAACCTTTACCCGGAATTGTTCCTGCACCTATACAATGATGTGATGAATTATCACCAAACGAAGTACCTTCAATTGCATTAAATCCACTTAGACCTTCATATGTAAAAGTCATGATGTTTCCTTTTTCATCTGCAATAGCTTTAGCATCGCCAACAAAAAAACCAGCAAGACTAATTTTTCCACTATGACCATCTGCAAATGATACTGAAGACATTGACATTAATGTAAAAATTAATGTTATTATTATTTTTTTCATAATATTCCTTTCCGAATAATTGAACCGTAAATGAAGAATGTTACATTTTTATTGCGGAGTCTCTTGTGTTTATATCGCGCGACAGATATGCAGTTTTAGACTGTAAAACTCGTTGAATTAATTGTTTTATTTAATTTTAATTTTTGATAACGTTTAACAATGATTGAAAAATTTAATGGAATTTTTTATTTAATTGTATTTTTAGTACATTTTGTGATTTTTGCTGTTTACGCATATCAGACAGTTTTCGCTACGAAGAAATTTTTAGATAAATTTGGTATCGATGACACTGGTGCAGGAATGACAAGATTTTTTGGTTCTTTATTTATTGGTGCTGTTGTAATGGCAATATGGGTTGGCTTTATTAGACCTGATGGGCTTCAAGGAACATGGGCATTTTTTAATTTAGTATTTTTACAAAATCTTTCAGCTTTTTGTGTGGGAATTTATACAATTAAAATAAATAAGTTAGGTCATACTCCACAAACATCTAATGAAGGAATTATTGCGCCAGGTATTTTAACTTTGTTAAGTGCAATCCTTTGTTACGGATTAGCAGACAAGATTTATATCTAAAACCATTTAGGAATTGGTAAACCTTTTTCCTCTAAGAACTTTTTATTAAACATTTTAGTTGCGTATTTATCACTTCTGTCACAAAGAATGGTCACGATGGTTTTTCTAGGTCCTAATTCTTTTCCCATTCTAATAGCTCCTGCAATATTTATTCCACAACTAGTTCCTAAACTTAATCCTTCATTTTGAATAAGATCATAAAGAATAGGTAGAGCTTCATGATCATCAATAGAGTAGGCATCATCAATTTTAGCTTCACCAAAGTTAGCTGTTACTCTACTTGATCCAATTCCTTCAGTAATTGAACCACCTTCTGACTTAAGTTCACCATTCTTGATATAGTTATAGAGAGCTGATCCTTTTGGATCTGATAAATAAATTTTTATATCTTTGTTCTTTTCTTTAAGAGCATTACTTACACCAGAAATAGTTCCTCCAGTTCCAGAAGAGCAGACAAAACCATCTATTTTACCTTCAGTTTGTTCCCAAATTTCTTGTCCTGTCCCTTCATAATGACCTTTAGCATTTGCTGTATTATCAAACTGGTTAGCCCAAATTACACCGTTATTATTTGTTGGTCTTAACTCATCCGCCAGTCTTGCGGCAACTTTTACAAAATTGTTGTCATCTTTATAAGGCTTAGGTGGAACTAGTCTTAGTTCAGCTCCAAGATTTCTAAGTAAATCTTTTTTCTCCTGAGTTTGATTGTCATTCATTACAATAATTGTTTTATAACCCAAAGAATTCCCCAATAGACCTAAACCAATTCCAGTATTGCCAGCAGTACCTTCAACAACTGTTCCACCTTTAGTAATTAGTTTTTTGTCTTGTGCATCTTTAATTAATGCAAGAGCAGCTCTATCTTTTACTGATCCGCCTGGATTTAAAAATTCTGCTTTTCCATAAATATTACATCCAGTAATTTCAGAGGCAGCTCTTAATTTAATTAATGGAGTGTTTCCTATTCCTGAAATAAAGTCGTTTTGAGTATTATTCATCATCTGATTTTTTATCACTATCAGGAGTAATACCATAAGGTTTAAATTCACTATCAGCTATACCAACACTTCTTGCTGGAATTCCAACCATCACAGAATTTTCAGGAACATCTTTCGTTATAACTGCATTTGCACCAATTCTTGCGCCTCTACCAACAACTACTGGACCTAAAACTTGTGCACCAGATCCGATAACAACATCTTCTTTTATAGTAGGATGTCTTTTTATATTACGTTGATCATTGGAATTTATACTTGGAGCAATTCCACCTAATGTAACCATATGATAAATAGTTACGTTATCACCAATTTCAGATGTTTCTCCAATTACTACTCCCATACCGTGATCAATAAATAAATTTTTTCCAATTTTTGCGTTTGGATGTATTTCGATACCTGTCAAGAATCTTGAAAACTGAGAAATGATTCTCGCAATCAAATGAAATTTTGCTGTACTAAAAAAATTAGCTATTCTGTGAAAGAATACCGCTTTAACACCTGGATAAGTTAAAATTAGACTTAGTTTAGATTTAGCAGCAGGATCTCTATCAATTATTGATTGTAAAAAATCACTCATATTTCTTTAAATTCGTTGCGGTTGATAAAAAAAATTACATGCCTTATATAGTAATAAAATACGCAATTTAAAGAGGGTTGAAATGTATAAGAATACAAATTGTTTCCATTTAGCTATACCTTGTGGAGATTTAGAGATAGCCAAGAAGTTTTATAGTGAGACCTTAGGATGCAGGTTAGATAATTCTGCACAGGAATGGGCTGATGTTGATTTTTGGGGTAATGAATTAACACTTCATAAAAGTGACCATAAACTTGATAACGAAAGACATGATGTGGATATGGGCAATGTGTCAGTTCCTCATTTTGGGGTTCATTTATCTAGAAAAGATTTTGATGCACTAAAACAAAGATTAAAAGATAGTGGTACAAAGTATTATGACGAACCTTATTTGAGATTTAAAGGTACAAAATACGAGCAAGAAACTTTTTTTGTAAAAGATCCTAACGAAAATATTTTAGAAATAAAAACACTTACATCGAACCCAGACTAGTTCTTTATAATTGTTCTAATCTGTGTTGCATTTATTGTATATCTATTTTCTTTGACTCCTGTTCTTAATTCAAGTTAGAATTTATTTTTTAAATAATTAAGGAGAAATAATGAAAATAATTAAATCTACACTTGTAGCTGGATTAATTTCTATTTTATCAATTTTCTCTGCAAATGCAGAAAAAGTTAAAATTGGAGATCCAGGTTGGACAGGTGCAACTGCAATTGCAAATTTACTTGCTGCAGTAGTTATAGATAAAATGGGTGGTGAAGCAGAACTTGTTCCTGGAAACAATACTGCAATTTATGCGGCGATTGACAGAGGAAAAGGTGAGATTGATGTTCACCCTGATATTTGGTTACCAAACCAAGAAGCTTACACTAATGATTTAGTTCCAAAAGGAACTTTAAAATTAAGTAGTAAACCATATGAAGGAAACCAAGGTTACTGTGTTTCTCAGCAGTTTGCTAAAAAAATGAATATTACAGCTATTGAAGACTTAGCTAGACCAGAAGTTGTTAAAGCAATGGACAGTGATGGAAATGGTAAAGGTGAGTTTTGGATTGGTGCTGATGGTTGGGCTTCTGCAAATGTAAACCAAGTTAAATTAAGAGACTATGGTTTATATGATGCTGGTATCGAAGCAGTAAGAGCTGCAGAAGCAGTTAAAAATGCAAGAGTACTAGACTCAATCAAAAAAGGTGAAGGTTATGCATTCTATTGTTACAAACCTCATGCAATTTGGGGAATGGCCGACGTAGTGATGTTAACTGAACCAAAATATGATCCTGCAAAATATAAAATGATTCAACCTAAAGCAGATGCTGACTGGTATAAAAAATCTTATGTTGCATCAAAAGATGCTCTTAAGCAAATCCAAATCGGTTGGGCTACTTCTTTAGAGAGTCAATCACCAGCGATTGTAGAATTCTTCAAGAATTTTCAATTAACAGCTGATGATGTTTCTGCAATGGCTTATGCAGTTTCAGTTGAGAAAAAAGATCCAGCTGACGTTGCAAGAGCTTGGATGGAAGCAAATAAATCAACTGTAGACGGTTGGTTAGGACTATAATCTAAATCAAAATATATACTCGGCAATTTAATATTGCCGAGTATATTTTCCTATAATAAAAGACAAAAATGGATTCATCGAGTTCAGCAATACAAATTCAAAATGTTTGGAAAGTATTTGGAAATACTTCTAAAGAAGCATTAGATGCAATCCAAAATAAAAAAATTTCAAAAACAGAAGCATTAGAAAATTACAACTCAGTTATTGGAGTTTCAGATGTTTCTTTTGACGTTAAACAAGGTGAAATATTTTGCGTTATGGGGCTTTCTGGAAGTGGAAAGTCTACATTAGTAAGACATATTAATAGACTTTTGGAGCCAACATCAGGAAAAATTTTAATTAATGGTCAAGATGTAATGGGCTTAGACAGAGAAAACCTTCAAGAATTAAGAAATAAAAAAATAGGAATGGTTTTTCAAAACTTTGCGCTTATGCCTCACAGATCAGTTGTTGATAATATTGCAATGCCGCTTGAGATAAGAGGTGTAAGTAAAAATGATAGATTGGATGCTGCAAATAAAATTTTAGAAATTGTAGAATTACAAGGTTGGGGTAATAAGTTTGCCCATGAATTATCTGGAGGAATGCAACAAAGGGTAGGTCTTGCTAGAGCACTAGCAGCTGATCCTGAATTTCTTTTAATGGACGAACCATTTAGCGCATTAGATCCTTTGATTAGAAGACAGCTTCAGGCTGAGTTCATTAAACTTTCTAAACAAATGAAAAAAACTACAGTATTTATTACTCATGATTTAGATGAGGCAGTAAGAGTAGGACACAGAATTGCAATCATGAGAGATGGAAAAGTTATTCAAATAGGTACACCTGAAGAAATAGTTGTAAGTCCTGCAGATGAATATGTTGCTGACTTTGTAAAAGGAATTTCAAGACTAAAAGTTGTTCAAGCCAAAACAATCATGCAATCCATAGAAAATTATGAAAGTGCTAACGGAAAACTAGATGGAAATAATCAAAGTGTGGGAGAAAATGAATTGTTAAGTAAGTTAATTGAATTATCAAAATCTAGCGAAGGACCATTAGTTGTCAAAGATAATAATCAAAATAATGTTGGTGTGTTAACGCAATCAGATCTTTTAAAAGCGGTTATAGAGGGTGGAGATGGAGAATAAACAAATACATAATCCAACTAGATCAGAATTAATTACAGATTTTGTAAAATCTAATCCTGAATATTATATTAAAGAATTTCAAAAAATTGGAAGTAAACCTTCTTTTTCATTTTCATTTAATTTGTATGCTGGAATTCTAGGACCAATTTGGTTTGGAATGAGAAATATTTGGAATTGGGCTTTAGCTTTTTTGATTATTGAAACTTTTTCTGTTGTTCAAATTATTAGAGGTCTATTTGGTAATATTACTAAAGAAGCTGTAGAAAAAATAAAACAGGTTGAGTCAACAATAGCTTTTAGAAACAAACAGTTAGAGGCAGCCATAACAAATAATCCAGACAAAGTTGATGTTTATAAAAGAAATATCAAATCGTTAGAGGATGCAATGCAAGGTTACATAGATGAAGTAGCAAGAATCGAAGCATCAGCTATTTGGATCACGATTTTTGGTATTGGATTGTTAATTGCCGTTAAAATTGTTCAAGGAATATTAGCTAATTCTGTTTTAGAAAAAAGATATTCAGAATGGTTATCAGACAAAACTTTAAGACCTGGAATGCAAGTTAAGAACTTTGTTTCAAGCACAGTATTTGCTTTAGTTATTATGTTTTTTTCTGTAGTACATTATAGTTTTCCTGGTGTAATTACATTAATGGATGACTTCCCAACTCATCCAGATATAAGGTTAACATCAATAAAATGGGTGGAAACGATCTTTGATTATGCAGTATTAAAAGGAGATGCGTTATTTACAGCAATCACTATTGGTATTAGATCAGTACTAGATTTCTTAGAGTTACTATTTGTTAAAACTCCATGGATAGTAATTATTACAACTATTGTAACCTTAACTGGATTAGCAGCAGGACCTAGAGCTGCAATTTATTCAGCAGGATTTTTATGCTACATGGGATTTTTAGGTTTCTGGGTTAAAGCTATGACAACATTAGCTCTTTTAGGAACGGCAGCGGTATTAAGTATTGTAATTGGTATTCCACTTGGAATTTTTTGTGCAAGGCGTCAAAGATTTTATTCAATGATTAGACCGATTATGGATTTCATGCAAACAATGCCTGCTTTTGTATTCATGATTCCTGTTATAGCATTTTTTGGAACTGGAAAAGTTGCTGCAGTTATTATTACAATGATATTTGGTGGAACACCTGTAGTTAGATTAACTGTTCTTGGTTTAAGAGGAGTGCCTGAAACAATTAGAGAAGCTGCAATAGCTTATGGTGCATCCAAATGGTATTTGCTTAGAAAAGTAGATTTACCATTAGCAACTCCATCCATTTTAGCGGGTGTTAACCAAACAGTAATGTTAAGTTTAGCAATGGTTGTTGTTGCTTCATTAATTGGAGCCAAAGGTTTAGGTCAAGATGTACTTGAAGCACTTCAATACGCTAACGTAGGACAAGGTATTTTAGCAGGTGTTGCCATATTATTTGTTGCTCTTATTCTTGATAGAGTTGTTCAGGGTAGAAAAAGAGTTTAAGAAAAATCAATGGAATACGCACTGTTAGGTTTTTTTACTGGCCTAAGTTTAATTTTAGCGATTGGTGCTCAAAATGTTTTTGTAATTGAACAAGGTTTAAAAAAACAGTATGTATTTTTAGTTTGTTTAGTTTGTTCTGTTTCTGATTTAATATTAATTTTTGTTGGAATTTTTTTATTTCATTTTTTTAATCAATTTTTTAACCCAATAGTAGAATTTATTCTTAACTTTCTTTTAGTGGTATTTTTAATTCATTTTGTTTATTCTAAAATTAAAGCTCATTACAAAGAGGTTAGTTTTCAAAGTAGTATTAGCCCAATATCTAAGTTAAATATTTTCTTAAAAACATTAGGGTTCACGTATTTAAATCCACATGTTTACTCTGACACAGTTTTTATACTTGGAAACTTTTCTAAGAATTACCTATTAAATCAAAAAGTTGCTTTTGGAATAGGGGCATCTTTAGCCTCTTTTTTATTTTTTTTTACTCTAGGATATTTATCAAATTATCTATCTAAGTATGCTAATGATAAAAAAATTTGGCAGATAATAAATATTTTTATAATTGCTTTTATGAGTTTTTTAGTTTTGTTTATTCTAAAGGAAATGATAATTAAGCTTTTATGAGTAATATTTTTGTAGATGATAAAGGTGAAGGTTTTCCATTTGTTTTAGTGCATGGGTATTTAGGCTCCTCAGATATGTGGTGCTTTCAAAAAGATTATTTTTCTAAAAATCATAGAGTTATTGCTCCAGCACTTCCTGGTTTTGGTGAAAGTTATAATGCTCAATCATTAAATTCTATTAATGCGATGGCAAAAATAATAATTGAAATACTAGATGAAAAAAACATCGAAAAATTTAATTTAATTGGACATTCAATGGGTGGAATGATTGTTCAAGAAATCACAAAAATTGTTGGTGATAGAGTTAACAAATTAATCTGTTTTGCAACAGGATCTATAGGAGATATCCCTGGTAGATTTGAAACTATGGATGAAACAAGAGAAAAACTTAAAAAAGAAGGTGCAGAGGCATCATTTGCAAGAGTTCCTCCTAAATGGTTTGTAAAGGGAGATAAGGATAAAAATTATTTTTTGTGTGCCAATGCAGTTAAAAATGTTTCATTAGAAACTGCTGATAATGCTCTAATAGCAATGAAAAATTGGAGGGGTATAGAAAATTTAAAAAACATTAAAAATGAAACCTTAATTATATGGGGTGATAAAGATATCTCTTATAATTTTGAACAAGTGGATACGTTAAATAAAAATATTGAGAATAGTCGTCTAGAAATATTTAAAAATTGTAGTCATAATGTTCACTTAGAAGAACCAGATAGATTTAATAATTTAGTAAATGATTTTATTTCAGAATAATGTTTTTATTTAATTTACTTAATTTTTTATAAGCGTTCTTAAATTTTTTATTTAGATGAAACTTTCCTGGAAAAATTATGCATTTAATTTTTGCATTAACTGCAGAATTTAAACTTTCTTGAGAATCTTCAATAGCTAAACATTCTGTAGATTTTAATTTAAGTTTTTTTAATGCAAGAAGATATATATCTGGATTTGGTTTTAAATTTTTAACTAAATTTGAATTTCCAATAAAACTAAAATTTTTTCGATTAATTGATTTTCTTAATGAGAAAAGAATAGAATTAATATTATTTTTTGAGGTAGAGGTTACAAAAGCTAATCTAATTTTTTCTTTATTACAGAGATTAATTATACTTTTAACACCTGGTCTTAATTTTAAATGATTTTTCTTCAAGTAATTATTGAACAGTTTAGTTTTTAAATCTCTTAATTGCTTCGCATTAACTTTCGTATTTTTTTTCTTTGCGTATTCTTTTATTCTATCGCTGCCACCTGATTTGTTTAGTAGTTTGATATATTCCTCTTTAGTCCAATACCAATTCAAACCTTTATTTTTAAAAGCCTGATTAAAAGACTTTCTCTGAATTTCAGAAGTTTCAACAAGTGTTCCAATAGAACCGAATAACAAAGCTTTGTAATATTTTTTCAACCTTTTACAGCCCCAGTAGTTAAACCACTGATGACTTGTCTCTGGAAGAACATTACTAGCATAAACAATGGAGCTGTTGCAGACACTACAGCAGATACTGCCCACATTAGATTACCTTCGTGTTGGTTAGTTCCTAAATAACTTTGTATCTTTGGAACCATTGTATGATTTTCTTGATTAAGAAGCAAAGCCGTTACAGTGAAATCATTGTAAGCAAGCATTAAACTAAATAATCCAGCAGTAATAACCCCGGGCCACATGACTGGCATTATGATATGTCTAAATGCTTGAAAATATGAACATCCATCAATCAACGCACTTTCATCAAGTTCTTTTGGTATTGTTTTAAAAAATGAATATAGCAACCATAATGTAAACGGTTGATTAATAGCAACCAAAACAACAATAGTTGTTGGAAGTATTCCCCATATTTGTAATTCAAAAAAAGGAAATAGATAACCTGATACTAAAGTTATATGTGGCATAGCTCTAAAGATTAAAGCTGCCATTAAAATCCAAAATGCATATTTCTCAGTTGATCTTGAAAGAGCGTATGCTCCTAAAGTTCCTAAAAACAATGAAATACTAACGACAAATACAGTAACGATTATGGTATTCTTTGATGCTTTCCAAAATTCTCCTTCAAACCAAGCTTCATGATAAGCATTTGTCGTAAACTTTTCACCAGTTTCAATTAAAGTATTGAAAGCTGAAATTGCATACCACCAATCTGACCTTGAAAAAAAATCTGCTCTTACTTTAAAAGATCCCCAAAAAGTCCAGATGAATGGAAAGCATGCAATTAATAACCAAGAAATAATAAATATGGTATTAAATGTTTTTAAAGTATTTGTTTTTTTATCTAACCCATAATCCATACTTATCTCGCAGTTTTAAATTCTTTCCATGTTCTAACCAATACAGGAGCAAGCAAAATAGCTATCCCAATGATTGTCATCATTGATGTTGCTGCAGCCGAACCAAACAAAATTACTTCTTCATTTACTAGGTTATCGTAAATTAACCATGAAAGAGACTGTGCACTACCTTCGGCACTAAAACCTATAATTGGTTCAAAAACTCTAAAATTATCCATCAATGATATTAATGCAACAAATGTTACTACTGGGTAAATATGAGGTAGCACAATATGTTTTATTCTCTGAAATCTTGAAGCACCATCAATAATTGCAGCTTCAATAGGTTCCTGAGGTACTGTTTGAAGTGCAGCATAGAAAACTACGAATGCAAAAGGGGAGTGATGCCAAATTCCATATATTATAATTGTTATCCACGTAAGAGTTTTAGAGGATTTTAAAGATAAATATGGATCATTCATTAAATTTTGAATGTTGGCTCCAATTATTCCTTGAGAGTCTATCATCCAGAATAATACTAAAGATCCAACTAATGGAGTTACAATCATTGGTAAAATAGTACCAAAGATTAAAGGACCTCTAATTTTTCTTGAGATTGCGTTTAAACTCAAGGCAATAATAAAACCTAATAACAAGACATTTGGGGTTACAAATATACAATAAGTTAATGTAAATATTAGTGCCTTATAAAATGGTAGATTAGTTACTTGATCGACAAATTCACCAAAAGTTTCTGTTTCATTCCAAAATTTTTTTATTTCTTCTGTTGCTAAATGGTTTCTGTCTACATAAGTGCCAAAACCATTGAACTTTCCAAGAGGTTTTGCTTCTCTAATTTTTGTAGTTTCTTCATTGTCTACTACAATTGAAACAGTACAACCAAATGGATCACATTTTTTAACCTCTTTAACTACTTGATCATGCTGAGCGTAAAAAGATTGAACTCCTGTAGAAATGATAGGAAGCCCAATAAATAGGACCATTGCTAATCCTGTTGGTAAAAAAAACCAAAAAAAAGTTTTATTAGGCATTGAAATTTTTTGTTAAGTGGGGACCAAGTCCCCACTTAAATATTAGATTTTATAGAAAGCCTTGTTCTTTAGCTTTACTAGTGTAAGCAGCCTCAACATCTTTCAATGCTTGTTCAGCTGATTCTTTACCTTGTAAAAACTCAACAATCTCACTTCCTAATGCACCATGCATTAAACCCATTTGCGGTAACATTGGATATGGTTTTGCGCCCATTTTTACGGCCTCAATTACGCCAATAGATTTTGGTCCTGGAACAAATCCTTCTACCAACCAAACAGCTTGGTCAGCAGCGTCAGCAACCATTTTCTTATTTGATGCAGCGTGAGCTAAAGCTCTAAATGTAGCCTCTGCGTCAGCGTCAGATCTGTTTTTTGCAAGTGTGAAACCATCCCACCATAAAGTTGCAGCAGGGATATTTCCACCTCCAACTGTAGCTGGTCCAGTTAGTTTTGTAGCTTTAGTAATATTAGCATCACCTTCATCATCTAAAAGTGTACCTGATCTAGAAGCCCACAATGTCATTAAAGCAACATTTCCAGATTCCCACTCAACTTTAATAGCTTCACTGTCATGTGTTAAATAATCTGGGTTACTTAATTCAGATAATTTTTTAAGCATGTTTAAAGTAGCAACACCTTTTGCATTATTTACATTTGGTTCTGCACTTCCAGACTTAAAGAATTCACCACCATGACCAATATACATGTTAACAAACTCTTCTGCTAAGTTCCAACCAGCTTTGTAAGCAGCGGCATACGGATATTGCATTTTTCCTGAAGCTCTAATTTTTTCAGAAGCAGCAACTACCTCTTCATATGTTTTTGGAACAGCTATACCAAGATCTTTTAAAACATCTTCTCTGTAGTATAAGTGTTGAGTGTTAGCCATAAATGCTACAGCCATTACTTTTCCATCAATTGTGATCAATTGAGAGTCTTGAATTCCTTTTCCATATTTTTTAACAAGATCATCTAAAGGTCTTATTAAATCTTGGTTCATTAAAGGAACGATTGAACTGTTTGCTGCAATTCTAGCTGAAAATTCAGATGGATTTGCAGTAAGAGCTGGCACTGCGATTTTATTGTGCTCTGATGAATGAGTCACTTTAAAATCTGCGCTTCCTTTACATTGTTTAGAAGTTTCAACGAAAGTTCTTAATGCAGGAAAATCATTAGCCAAAATATTTATTGAACCACTTTTAATGTTACAATCTGCATAAGCAGAAGTTCCAAAAAGTAAAAACAATAAAGTAACTAGTATTTTTCTCATATGTTTTCTCTCTTTATATTAATTGTTAAATTATAATTTAAGTTCAAAAACTATATCTATTACGAAGTTTAAATTAAAGAGGAAATTAAATCACTTTTGACGCAAGTTCTGCACCATGCACTAAAGACTCTAGTTTCTTGTAAACTATATTTTCATCAACATTTCCAAAGCCAGCAAAGGTGCTAAAGCCACAATCTGTCCCAGCAATTAGCTGATCTTTTTCAATTACTTTTGAGTAAGTTACAATTCTATTTTTTACAACCTCGGGATGTTCGACAAAGTTTGTAGTAGAGTCAATGACTCCAGGAGCAATTATTTTATCTTTTGGAATTTTTAACTTTTCAAAAATTTGCCACTCATGAGAATGTCTTGGATTAGAAGACTCAATTAAATAAGTTTGTACATTAGCTTTTAAAGCTATTGGCATAATTTTTTCTAGTCCAATGTCGTGTAAATGGGGTCCTTCATAATTACCCCAGCATATGTGCATTCTTATTTTGGAGCTATCGATATTACTAATTGCATTATTTAAACATTCTATTTGTTTTTCTGCTCTAATTAAAAATTCTTCTTCAGATAAATCTTTAAAAGTCATGTGTCTCGCTAATGCTAAATCTGGACAATCTAACTGAAGTTTTAATCCATTTGATGTAATCTCTTCATATTCATCTTTCATTAGGTTAGATAAATTTTCTAAATATTCATCATCATTTTTATAAAATTTATTTGGTAAGAAAGCTGAAATAACTCCTGGAGAAGCAGCATTCATAAAAGCGTCTTTGTGATTATTTTTTTCTAATGATTGCTTAAAATTATTAATATCTTTTGTTAAAGAGGTTTTGTCTTTAATTTTTAATTCACTTGTACAACAAGGTCTTGTGTAAGTAGGAGTACCACCTGTTCTTGCAATTCTTTCTTTAAAAGATGGAAAGTCATCTAAATCTTTTGGCGCTTTTCTTTCACTCTCTCCTGAAAAGCCATCAATTCTATCTTTAACATAAGTTGCATAGCTAATCTTAGACATTTCACCGTCACTAATATAGTCAATTCCAACCTCTATTTGCTTTTTAACAATATTATCTACATCTCTTTGAACAATCTCATCAAATTGATTTAAATCTATTTTTTCTTTTTGATCTTTCTTGAATAAGAGATCGGATAATTCATTTGATCTTGGTAAACTTCCTACATGTGTTGTTTTAATTTTACTCATAATTTATTTCATTAAAATTTGTTTCCAAATTGCAACCTCATCATACAAAACCCATTCTCTTATAACATTTCCATGAATTATTTCTGCATGGTTTATACCCATTATAAAAATATTTTTATTTGAATTTTTTCCAAATTCTTCAGTGTCTTTAGAATGATTACCTTCCAGAAACCATCTTATTGACGCTTTAGGATTTTTATCTGGTTCTTCCAAATAACCAATGTGCTCTATAGAAAAATTTATATCGCTCAAAGTATTCTTTAAAGCATTCCAAAATTTGATTATATCTTCTCTTCCATGTCCAATTTTATTTCCAGGCCAATAAATAGTTGCGGCTCTTGCATAATCTGAAAAATCATAATTATCCTTGAAGATATTTGTCAATATTTTGGAGTATTTACCTCCAGCAGAATCATCAGGAACAATGCCTTGTTTGTAATCTGAATTCATCTCAGAATTTGAATTAAATAATTGTTTTGCTTTTTCAAAACCACCTTCTTTATCTATAAGCATTTGAGCAAAATCTTTTGGTGTAAATCCTATTTGTCTTACCATCGCACCTTGATCACGAACAATCCATTCATCATAGACTTGATTATTTTTGCATGCACAATCAGCAATTACTCTATAATAAATATCTTTACCAGTTGGTTTGCCATAAGAACCATCACCAAGATGTGTTCCTTTGCTTAAAATTCTATGAGACGAATGATAACCGACATCATCATTTCCATTCCAAATCACATCTTCTCCAAGCAGTTGCCTGTTAGGAAATTCTTTTAATGTTGCATAGGTAGCATCAATTACAGGTTTATTTCCATATGTGACACCAAACGGTGATCTAACTTGAATGTTATCACTATAAAACTGACCAATAGACTCAACATCTTTATTTTCCCAAATTTGTTTAGTTATTTTTAGTATGTAATCAGGAAAGTTTTTATATTTTGGATCAAAACCCTTCATTAGATTTGTGTTACACAATTCAAGTAACAATACTCATTTTCATCTATTTTAATATTAACATTTGAATTAATTGGAATAGAAATTGTATCTTTAGGATTTAAAATACATTGAAAATCATCAATCATAATTTCCCATTTTCCAGTCCTTGAAAACATTATTGTAGGTTTTTCAAATTTTAAATTAGTTATATGACCTTTACTGGATTTTAAAATCGAAAGATTAAATCCGGTATCTTGTTTTATTACTGGAGAGAATTCTTTTTTTTCAAATTTATTTCCAATAATTTGAATTAAATAAATATTTTCATTTAGTTTATTTTCATATTTTGAATTTTCACTATTTTTACATATAAATTTTTCTAGTTGATTTAGTTTGTAGTTATCAAATTTTTTAATTTCTTCTTGAGAAATAGGCTTAAGAATTGTTTTTCCTTCTGGAATTTTATTAATAGATAAATCAATTAACGAGTTATCATTTAAAAGCGCCATACCAGTTTTTTTTGCTTTTTCTAAAACACTTGGTACCCAAGTTATTATTCCAGGATCATCCCCTCCTAAAACAACAAAAATTAATCCTTCTTCATCTCCTGCGTTTTCAAATGCTCTAAACATGTTAGTTGGCATTGAAATTATGTCGCCAGCATTCAAGATTGTTTCATCTTTTCCTTCCGCTCCCCAATAAAACCTCCATCTACCAGAATAAATTAAAAATACTTCTGCAGTTGTGTGACTATGTAAACCCGATCCATTTTTGGGTAATGCTGACACAGCACCTAAATTAAAACTATGAGGCATAGCAATTTTTATAAATTGTTTGCTATCTTCAGCTACACCAGGTCCAACTATAGAATAATTTTTTCTCTCTTTGTGGCCTTCAAGTTTTCCTTCCACAAAGGGTAGAGTGCTTGGAACCAACTCATTAAATTTTGCTAACCTTTTTTCCATATGTTATTCTAATTGAATTATGATATTAACCCTACTTAAATTAAAATAAATGCCAATACAACAATTTGATACAGGTTTAAAAGAACAACATGGTGTAAAAAAATTAGAAATTACACCTGAAGAAAATTTCAATAATAAAACAAAAGTAAGAGGCTACTTAAAAACAATCATAGAAGGTGGAATATCTAAATTAGATCAAAATATAGAAAATTATTTTGATAAAGATGTAAAAGTTAATTGTTTTCACCCTGTTAATGAATTTGAGGGTGCAAATACATTTAAAGAAAAATTTTGGCTACCTCTATTTGAAGCTTTCCCAGACATTGAGAGAAGAGAACAGATAGTCATTGGAGGTACATTTAGAGATAAAGTTCAAGTTGGATCAGTATCTATGCTTTCAGGCACGTTCAAAAAATCTATTTTTGGGATAAAGCCAATTAATAAAATGGTAAATCTTAAATGTTGTGAAGTTCATGAATTAAAAAATGATAAAATAGTAGAAAGTTATATCTTAATCGATCTATTAGATTTGATATTTCAAACAGGTAAAAATCCAATCAAACCTTCAAGAGGTTCAGAGGGAAATTGGCTAAACCCAATTAATACCGATGGTGTAGATTATTTTGAAAAAGATATGAAAGTTTCTGAAGCAAGTTTAGACCAATCTTTAACGATGCAAAGAAGCTTGAACATAAAGCCAGAATTAGAAACTAATTCAGATAAAGAATTAAAAGAAAAATTAATTAATCATCCACAAAGTGAATTTTGGCATGATAAAATGATATGGTATGGGCCAAGTGGAATAGGTACTGGAAGAAACTTAGAGGGATTTGTCGATAACCATCAGTTACCATTTAGAAAAACTTTTAAAGAAAGAAATTATTGGAAACTAGGACATTACTGTGAACTTGGTGATGGAAATTTTTCAATGACTGCTGGCTGGCATAGCATACAGGCAGTTTACGGATCAGATGATTGGTTAGGATACAAATCCGATAATCAAAACGTAACTATGAGAGTAATGGATTTTTACCATCACCAAGAAGGTAAAATTAGAGAAAACTGGGTACCTATAGACTTAATACATATACTTAAGCAAATAGGTATTGATGTGTTAGATTTAATAAAGGACTAGTCTTTTAACTTATCCCACTCAGACATTCCGCCAGTAATGTTTTTAACATTTTTGACACCCATGTCTTTCATTGTTTTTGTAGCAAGAGTGCCTTGACCGCCTAAACCACAAAAAACTACAAACTCTTTATCTGGGTTATTTTTAAAAATATCATTTTCTAAGGGACTTCCCTCTGCTAAATAAAATTCAAGCAATCCTCTGTCCATGTGTATGGCATTTCCTATTGTACCATTAGAAAAACTTTCTTTATCTCTTACATCAATAAATTGAACATTAGGATCATTTAATTTTTTCTTTGCATCTTCAGCAGAAATGTTTTCAATTTCACTTCCTACACTCATAAGTTCATCAAATTTTTTCATTTAAAATCCCTAAATTATTAGTTTTGAAAACCGTATTTTCTTAATCTCACATCACCTGTTCTAGCATGTGCTTCCATTCCTTCGTATCTAGAAATTCTTGCACAAGCAGCACCAACTTCTTTTGTTGCAGCCTTACTCATTCTTTGGAAACTTAATGTCTTAATAAATTTACCAACAAATAAACCCCCTGTGTATCTACCTGCACCTTTTGTTGGTAAAATGTGATTTGTACCTGAACATTTATCTCCATAAGCAACAGTTGTTTCTTCACCAATGAATAAAGATCCATAATTTTTTAATCTATCGTGGTACCATTGTAAATTTTTAGTTTGGACTTCTAAATGTTCTGGAGCGTATTCATCACTAACTTTAGCGATCTCTTCATCAGTGTCACAAAGGATTACTTCACCATAATCTCTCCATGCAGCACCTGAATTTTCTCTTGGAAGATCTGGTAAATCTGCAATTAATTCTGGAACTCTTTCCATTACATAATCTGCAACTTTTTTACTTTTAGTAAACAACCAAGCAGGAGAATTGTACCCATGCTCAGCTTGTCCAACTAAGTCATATGCTACCATCTCAGGATCAGCAGTCTCATCAGCAATTACTGCAATTTCTGTAGGTCCTGCAAATAAATCTATACCAACTTTTCCAAATAAAATTCTTTTTGCTTCCGCAACAAATTGGTTTCCAGGCCCAACCAAAATATCTGCAGGTGCATTACCAAATAATCCATTTGTCATTGCTGCAATAGCTTGTACACCACCTAAATTCATTATTACATCAGCTCCGCATAAGTCAGCTGTATAAACAATTGATGGATGTACTCCAACTCCAGGTTTAGGAGAACTACAAACTATAATATTTTTAACACCAGCTACTTTTGCTGTTGTTACACTCATTACGGCTGAAGCTATATGAGCGTATCTTCCAGCAGGCACATAACAACCTGCTGTGTTTACAGGAATAAGTTTTTGTCCAGCAAATAAACCGTCAGATAATTCAACTTCAAAGTCTTGACCATAATTTTTTAATTGTGCTTCAGCAAACTTTCTAACTCTTTCATGAGAGAACTGAATATCATCTTTAGTTTTTTGATCTAAATTTTTTTTTATTTCTTCAATTTTTTCTTTTGAAACAATTACATCACCTTCATATTTATCAAATTTTTTCGAAAGCTCCTTACAGCCCTCTTCTTTACTAGTCTCAATATCTTTAAGAATATTTTCAACAATTTCTCTTGTTTTTGTGTCGTCAGTTGATGATGTTTTTGGTGATTTTTTTAAGTATGTAATTGCCATTTCTCTCCTTTTAAATTTCAATTTATTTAAATGAATTTCTTTTGAAATTCAATGAAACATTTAGTCTAAAGCTACTACCGCAGCTGCAATTGAAGCTAAACGTGCTTGAGCCTCATCAGATCTACTAGTTATTACCACTGGCACTTTTCCGCCAACTACTACTCCTGCCGCACATGCACCACTAAAGTATATAAGCATTTTAACCAAGGCATTACCTGCCTCAACACTTGGCACTAATAACACATCTGCCTCACCCGCAACTGTATTTTTAATCCCTTTTATTCCAGCAGATTTTTTTGAAATACTATTATCAAACGCTAAAGGTCCAAAAACATCAGCATTTAAATTTTCTTTTTTGGCTAATTTTGTAATTTCTGCAGCCTCAATAGAACTTGGTACACTTTCTAATACTTCTTCAGTTGCAGATAATACGGATACTTTCGGTCTTTCAATTCCTATTCTATTTGAAAAATTAACTACATTTTTAAGAATGTGCATTTTTGTTTTAATATTCGGCAAAACATTTAATGCTCCATCAGTAATAATTAATGGTTTATCATCTTTACCGGTAGTCATATGCCAGATATGACTTAATCTTGTTTTTCCCAATAAATTATATTCACGTTTAAGCACTTCTTTCATAAGCACATCCGTATGAATATGGCCTTTCACTATTATTTGCACCTTGCCTTCACTTGCTAATTTAGCTGCAATTTTAGCAGTATCATTTTCTACAGGTTCATGGATAAGTTCATATTTAGAAATATCCCATTTGATATCTTCAGCGCATTTTTGAATTTCTACTTCATGACCAATAAATATTGGCTCAATTAAATTTTCATTAACCGCATCTTGAACTGATAACATGGGTAAAGGTTTACCAGCATTTACAACCGCAACTGTAACTCCTTTTTTTTTATGAGCTAAATCTAATAAGTTGTTTGGACAGACAATTTCTTTGTTTGAGAGCATTTTTTTCTACAAATAAGTGAAAAAACTGAACATGTATATAAAAAAAAATTCTTTATATAAATTTAACAAGTTTATATAATTGGTTTTGAGCGGGGGAGACTTTGGAAATTGTAACTAAAATTGCGCCAATTATTTTAGCCTTGATAATGTTAGGCTTAGGCCTAGGATTGAAACTAGAAGATTTTGGAAGAGTATTTAAAACACCAAAAGATTTTATTGTTGGTTTTATTTCTCAATTAATAATTCTTCCAATCGTAGCTTACATATTAATTTTAATTTTAAGAACACCGCCTGAAATAGCAATAGGGGTTATGATTATAGCTGCGGCACCAGGAGGTGTAACATCCAATGTAATGACAAAATTTGCTGATGGTGATGTTGCATTATCTATATCTTTAACTGCTGTAATTAGTTTACTTAGCATTATAACTGTTCCTCTTATAATCTTTACATCTGCAGATTTGCTTGGAATAACAGAAGTTTCTCGAAACATTTCAATGACAGGAATAGCTTTAAAAATGTTTTTAGTTGTGACTGTGCCTGTTATTTTAGGGATGATTATAAGAAGATTTGCTGAAAATTTTATTTCATCTAAAGTTGAAATATTTAACAAACTTAACATTGTGTTGTTTGTAATTTTTTTCATTGCGGCATTTTATGAAGAAAGAGATAGTATTATAAGCTTTATAAAACAAGCAGGTCTAATCGCTTTAATTTTAAATATATCAATGATGGTAATTGCATATTACATTGCAAAAGCTTTTGCTTCGGGTGTTAAGCAAATGAAGTGTATCGCTTTAGAATGTGGATTGCAAAATGGTACTTTAGCTTTATTTGTTTCTACGCAAATATTTGGCACTGATATATTATACGCATTACCGACAGGTGCTTATGCGCTAATTATGTATATCACTGGATTTATTTTTATTTCTTTTTTAAGAAAATCTAATTAAGGATTTATTATTCTTATTTGATTAAAAATTTTATAGATAAAATTACCTAAACTAAGCATGTTTTCGTTTATCATTTTACCAGTTTTTTGAAAGGCACTATCTTTAGCATTAAATGTAATTAACTTTTTTTCATTAATATGAAGATATTTTTTATCAATTAAAAATTTTAATTTTCTAACAACGGTAGGTCTTGGAATACCGGTTATCTCAGAAATTGACATAGCATTTACACCTCTTACATCAGAACCCATAACCGCTTTATGGTATGAACGTATGTTTTTTTTTGAAGAAAATTCTTTATTCTTTACTGCATTGATTATAACTACCATTCCAATAGCTAAATATTCTAAATCTTTAAGCTCAGCTCTCCATCTATTTATATAAATAAACCAGAATTTATTAAACTGATACCAACAGTAAGAGAAATTTTCTTTCATCGCAGAAATTATTTCATTAACTGAATAAACTTCAGTTACAAGTTTTTCTTTTTTTAAAATTTTATTAAATTCATGCAAAATAGTTGCAATCTCTGTCAGCGTATTAGTTGCTCTAGCTAAGTACAATGTATCTCTTACAACAAATATTTTTTTACCAGACCTTTTGATTGTTCCTTCTTTCTCTAATTCTAAAACTTTTCTTCTAATACTTTCTTTAGGAACCCCTAAATCTTTTGAGATGTCTGAGATGTTAATTTTTTCAATTTCGATTGATTTATCCCTATAAAAAGTGTCGTAGTCTATTTTTAATCCATTTTGCCTAAAATATATAAGGTTGATATTTATCAGATATATAATGATGATGAATTTATCTATATCTTTGTAATGATCATATGCTCTGACAAACCAATTACTGGTTAAAGTAAAATAAGAGGGTGCCAGTGCGGCAAAATTTTCTTGAATTACTTTATTGATTATCTTTTCATCAATGTGAGCGGATATACTAGGTAAAATGTTCATGCTTATAAAAAAAACCCAATATGAACAAAAGTGAAATTGGAGTCAACCCATTTTGGACAACCCAAGTATGTAAAAATAAAGGTAATAATGATTAATATTAGTTATATAAAATAAACATGAGTACAGAAAGCTTAAATAGAACATCCGAGATTGTAGAGACCCCCTCTCAATATGTTGATGCTCAAAAAAGGGTTAACGTGGATGTTCTAAAGCAAAGACTCATTGTAGAGAAAAAAAAAGAAAAAGTTAAGAGAACTATTATAGTTTCTTCTGTAGTTGCTTCTTTAGGAGTTTTAACTTTTTTAACTTATTAAAGTTTCTAAATCTTTTTTAATAATATCTGGAATATTTATTTCTTTTTTAAGATTTTGTTTATAACGATTAAATTTATTTTGTCCTGGATACATTATTTCTTTTACACCTTTAATTTTAGGAAGTTTTTTAATTGTTTTAATATTTTCTTTAATTCTTTGATTATAATTTTTTTGAAATAAATTTGCTTTAAAAGTTATAAACAAGTGTCCAATATTTTGTGGTCCTGAAAAATCATCAAAAGGATCTTTAACTCGACCTGCATGATTTCCTCCAGTTAATACCCCACTTAAAATATCAACCATCCAAGCTAGTCCTGAACCTCTAAAACCTGCAATTGGCAATTGAACTCCTGCTAATGCTTTTTTTGCATCAATAGTTGGTTTTCCAAATTTATCTAATGCCACACCTGCAGGTATTGTTTGATTGTTCCTCGCGGCAACTCTAATTTTACCTCTGTTAATCATTGAGATTGAGGTATCTAAAATAAAAGGAACTTTAGAACCAGTAGGGGTTCCAAAACAAATTGGATTAGTTCCAAATAATGTTTTTAATGCACCATGAGGAGCCACTGCTGGAGGAGCATTTGTATAAATCATTGCTATTAAATTTTTCTTAACAGCTTGTTCGGCGTAATAACCTGATAAACCATAGTGACCACTATTTTTTACTGCTACCATCCCTATACCAGTTTTTTGTGCATGTTTAATTGCAGTTTTAATTCCAAGATCAGCAGCAACAAATCCAATACTATTATTTGCATCAATGTGGGTAATTGAAGATGAAATTTTTTTAATTTTAATTTTTGGTTTAGGGTTAATTACTTTTTTTGAAATTCGATCACAATACATTTTAAGTCTTGATAAACCATGACCGTAGGCTCCAACTAGTTCTGCATTGATTAACGCATTAGCTGAAATTAAAGCATGATCTTTACTTAAACCATACTTTTTAAAAATCTTAATTATTTGTTTCTTTAATAGAGGTGTTTTCACTTATTTGAATATTTTTAAATCTTCGTTAAAAAAATTTTTAATATCATTAATTAATAAATTTGGAACCTCTAAAGCTGCAAAATGACCACCTTTAGGAAATTTTTTCCATCTTTTAATATTAAAAATTCTGTTAACATAAGATTTTGGAGGCCATTCTAGCATTTCTTTTGGAAATTCAGCTATTGCTGTTGGAACTTTTATTTTTTTAAAATTTTTTGGAAAAGATCGACCACCTTCCTTTCTTCTTCCAAAATATATCCAAGCTGCAGTATTAAAACTATTTGTAATTATATAGATCATTATATTGGATATCAGCTCATCATTTGAAAATGTTTTTTCTATCTTGCCTTTATTTAAGTGAGACCAACCGTGAAATTTTTCTAAAATCCATGCTGCAGTTCCTACAGGACTATCTATCATCGCATAAGATAAACTTTGAGGTTTTGTTGCTTGTTGGGTCCTATATCCTTCCTGCATTATTTGATCAAAATTGAATTTTTTTTCCCATTTTTTTTCTTTATTATTTTTTGGTCCTTTAGGATGTCTGATTGGTAAGCAATTAATATGAATTCCTTTACAATTTTTTGCACTATCAAGACCAATCCATGCAGCAATAGTTGCTCCCCAATCTCCACCTTGTACAATATAATTTTTGTGACCTAAATTTTTGACCATAAATCTATTTAATATTCTTCCAATCTTTCTGGGACCTAAAGCTTTTTTAATTGGTGTTGAAAAACCAAAACCTGGTAAAGAGGGGACAATGACGTCAAAACCATCCTCAATTTTTCCACCAAACTTTTCAGGATGAGCAAGCCTTGGAATGATGTTAAAAAACTCAATTACACTACCTGGCCAACCATGTAACAGTAACAATGGTCTTGATTTAGGATTTTTACTTTTTTCAACAATAAAATGTAGATTTATACCATCAACATTAGTTTTATAGTTTTTAAAAGAATTGATTTTGTTTTCAAATTTATTCCAATTATATTTTGAAACCCAATATTTAGATATTTTTTTTAAAAAATTATAATTAGTTCCATATTCCCATCCATCTACATTTTGCATCATCTTCCATGGATAGGCTCTTACTTTTTTATAGATATTATTAAGTGTGCTTTTAGGCACACTTATCTTATATGGTTTGATCATCAATTAATTATGACTTATCCAGATTGTTTTTGTTTGTAGAAACGAATTTAAAGCCTCAGTACCTTGATCTCTACTTAGGGATCCTGATTGCTTATATCCTCCAAAAGGAGTTTTAATATCTCCCTCAGAAAAAGTATTCACTGAAACGGTTCCGCAAGGTAAGCTTTTAGCTAAATGAAATGCTCTGTTTATGTCTTGAGTAAATACACTTGCATGCAATCCGTATTTAGAATTACTTGCAATTTTCAACGCTTCTTCATCATTTTTTACAGTTAAAACACCAAGCACTGGTCCAAAAATTTCCTCTTGAGCTATGGTCATATTTTCTTTTAATCCATCAAATAAGGTTGGTTTTGCATAAAAACCTTTTTTGCTTTTGCTTGAAACACCTCCGGATAACAGTTTTGCTCCTTCGTCTATACCTTTTTGAATATATCCATCAACAGTTTGCAAATGACCTTTTGAAATCATGGATCCCATATTCGATTTAAGATCTAATGGGTCTCCTACTTTTAACTTTTTAACTTTTTTAATAACTTTATCTAAAAATTCATCTTTAACTTTTTTATGAACTATTTGTCTCATATTTGCTGAACAGTTTTGTCCACCATTCCAAAATGCAGAATTCATAGCATTATCTATCAGATCATCAGTGATTTTAGCATCTTCTAAAACTATAAATGGACTTTTTCCTCCCATCTCTAATGCTACAGGTTTTAAATTACTTTCACTTGAATATTTTAAAAAGTATCCTCCAACTTCAGTTGAACCTGTAAAAGAAACTGCATCAACATCTTTGTGTCGACCTAAAGCTTCACCAACATCACCATAACCTGGAAGCACGTTCAAAACTCCATCTGGTATTCCTGCTTCTTTTCCAATTTGAGCAACTCTAATTGCTGTAAGAGGTGTATCTTCTGCTGGCTTAATTATTACCGAACAACCAGCTGCAAGAGCTGGTGCCATTTTCCATACAGCCATCATTAAAGGAAAGTTCCAAGGAACAATTCCAGCAACAACCCCAATTGGTTCTTTAACAATTAAACTAGTAATAGAGGGTTCTGTTGGACCAACTTTTCCAAATACCTTATCAATTAATTCTCCATACCATTGAAAATGCATTGGCGCATCATTTGCAACTTCATTAATACAATCTGTTATTAGTTTACCTGTATCAATACATTCTAGAACTGAATTTTCGTCACCATGTTTTCTAAGTAATTCAGCAAATTTTAATAAAACTTCTTTCCTATGCTCAGGTGAACTTTTAGACCAAACTCCACTATTAAAAGCTTTTCTTGAAACTTTAACTGCTAAGTCAACATCTTTATGATTACATTTTGCAACAGCACAAAGTTTTTTACCAGTTGCAGGATTGATTGTTTCAAATTTTTTTCCATCAATTGCATTCACATATTTTCCGTTAATAAACGCTCTTCCTTCAAATTTAATTTTACTGGCTATTACTTTATATTTGTTACCTGAGCTCATAAATTTTTCCTATAAATTGTATTTATTTTATTTTTAAATTTAGTCTAAGGCACCTTGAAACTAAAATAAATAGATTAACCATCAAATTATTAATACAACTTTTAATTGTAATCCCATTTTGATTAGACAAGTTTTTTTTTGTGTGTACTTCCTGTGTAAACTTAATTAGGCTTAAATTAATTTAAATTGAAACTTTTAATTAACTAAGAGGAGAAATAAAATGTTTATTAAAACAATTAGCAAGACACTTATCAAAGTGGTTGCGATTATTTTCTTTGCACAAGCTGCTTATGCAGAAATAACTCTTAAGCTTGGAACTACTGGTAGATTGGGTATGCCAATTGGTGACGCAATAGATCAGGCGCTGATACCAGCTATGGAGAAAGCATCTGGAGGTAAAATGAAAATTGAACCTCATTATCAAAGAAGCTTATGCGCAGAACAAAAATGTGGTGAACAAGCTAACCAAGGACTTATAGCTTTGTGGACTAGTTCTACTGCAAACTACGGTAACTTTGGGCCTGAATTAGCAATTTTCGATTTGCCGTTTATTTTCAAATCATTAGAGGATGCTAAAAGAATTTCAGATGAATGGTTAGCTGAAAGACAATGTAAACTAGCTCTTGAGAATGCTGGTCATATTTGCCTATCTGTATATTCAAGTGGAGGATTTAGACAGCTTGGAAATGCAACTAAACCTGTTCATGAACCAGATGACATGAAAGGACTTAAGTGGAGAACTACTAAAAGTCCAGTTGAGTTCATGTTAGTTAAAAACTGGGGTGCAACACCAACACCTTATGACTGGAGCCAATTATATCAAGGTCTTCAATCAGGTGTAGTAGAAGGTCAGTATGTTGCTAGTCCATGGCAGCATGTAGCAAAACTTCATGAAGTTGCGAAATATTTCACTGAGATCGGAGGAATGTGGTCTGGAAATATTTTAGCGATGGATGCTAAACAGTACAATGCATTGTCTGACCAACAAAGAAAATGGTTACACGAAGCAGCTGATGCTTATGGAGAAAAAGTAAACGAGTTGGATAACGCTTGGATTAAAAATGGTGAAGATGCAATTAAAGCATCTGCCAAAGAGTGGTATGTACCAACAGAAGCGGAAATGACTAAGTGGAGAGCAGGCGCAATCGGTGCTTGGTTAGACGCTAAAGGTACTTTTGAACCAGAAGTAGCTAAAAGAGTACTTCTAGAACAAGGTATGGATGGATTTGTAGCTCAGTTAGAGAAAGCTGGAGCTCTATAATCTTCAAACAAAACTATGTAAAGACCATTTAGTTCTATTTTAGAATTAGATGGTCTTTATCTAAAAAAAATCATAACTTATAAATATTTATGGAAAGTATTATTTTACTCGTAGTACTCCTTTTTCTAATTTTATTAGGAGCTCCTATTGGTTTTATATTAATACTGATACCATTTGTTTATATTCTATTAACAGATGCTGTACCTCTTGTTTTAATTCCTAGTCAAATGTTTACCGCCATAGACTCGGTTCCATTGACTGCTATTGCATTCTTTATGTTAACAGGTGAGTTAATGACAAGTGCAACAATCACTGACCGTTTAGTTGCTTTAAGTAGAGCATTAATTGGACGTATAAGAGGCGGGTTGGCTCAAGTTAATGTTTTAGTGAGTATGTTTTTTGCGGGCATGAATGGTTCTGTTGTAGCAGATACTGCAACAGTTGGAGCATTAGTTTTACCAGCTATGAAAAAAGCTGGATATCCTGCTGCATTTTCAGCTGCGGTTACAGGTGTAAGTTCCACTATAGGAGGAATTATTCCACCTAGTATCATGATGATTGTACTTGCTAATGCAACTGAGATTTCTATTGCATCATTATTTGCAGCTGGGATTGTTCCAGGTATCTTGATTGGTGTTGTGATCATGGTAATCAATCATTACTTTGCAGTTAAATATAATTTCGAGCGTAGCGATGAACCATTCTCAGTTCGTCGAGCTGGTAAAGAATTATATCGTTCTTCATTTGCTCTATTAATACCTTTAGTTTTAGTGGGTTCAGTAATGGGAGGTGTCGCATCGGTTGTTGAGGCAGGAGCTATTACTGCATTAGTTGCATTGTTTACGGGTGTATTTGTTTACCGAACTATTAAATGGAAAGATTGTACAGGGGCTTTCCGAAGAGCATTCCGTAATTCAGCAATGGTTTTTATTATAATAGCTGCCTCAGGACCTTTCAGTTGGTTACTTACTTCTCTTGGTGCAATTGGCGATCTTGAAGCTTGGCTTTTAGGCTTAGCGGATTCTCCAATATTATTTATTTTAGCTTTAATATTATTTATTTTTCTTCTTGGAACGGTAATGGACTCAGCAGTTAACATTATCATTGTTGGTCCAGTGCTTGTAAATGTTATGTCTCAAGCAGGTTTTCCTGAGGTGCAAGCAGCCATGGTTGTAATAGTAGGATTTTTGATAGGATCAGTTACACCACCAGTTGGGGTTGCGTACTTTACATCTGCAACTATAGCACAAGTTCGTTTAGAAAAAGTAGCTGTTGCTTTAATTCCTTATCTTGTTGGTCTTTTTTTACTTTTATTTTTTATATTAGTTGTTCCAGAATTAACAATGTTCCTTCCAAACTTATTGAGTAATTAATGATAAAATTTTTAAATAGTATTGATCGTTTTATTCATCGTATGTTGGAAGCTATGTGCTCACTCTTGTTGGCTGCTATGGTTGGTTTCACACTTTACAATGTTACAATGCGATATGTATTTAATAACCCTCCTGTTTGGGGGGATTTGCTAACAGTATTAAGTAATATTTGGTTAATGTTTATAGCGCTCTCTTTAACAGCTAGAGATAATGAACATGTAGCTTTAAATTTAATTTATGAAAAATTGCCAGAGCGACTTTCATTATACATACGCCAGTTTTGGAAAATTATGATTATGATAATTGGTGTAGTCTTAATTATTTATGGAATTGAACTTGTAGAGGGTATGCGAGGTAAGTATTGGGAAATGTGGTATTTAGAAATTAGTATGCAAGGTATTGAGTTTAAACCAAATTATATGCCAAAAAAATACGCAGTCGCTATCCTACCGTTAGCCGGATTTTTGACTACCATTGGTGCTGCCATTGGTTTTATAAAAAAGGTCTAGTTTTTTAAAAGTTTGCTTAACCTTTGCCTCTCCAAGGAATAGTCTTATCTATTATTTTTCTTAAAGATATATCAAATAAAAGACCCAGCATACCCATTATGAAAATTGTTATCCAAATAACTTCATACTGAAAGTATTTTTTTGCAACATTTTCAACAAAACCAATACCAGTTGTACCTGCTAGAAATTCTGCAGCAACAAGCGTTCCCCAGCACATACCTACTGCAACTCTAATTCCTGTAAGAATTTCAGGAAGTGAATTAGGGAAAATCACATATCTTAAAATTTGTTTTTTAGTAGCACCTAATGAATGTGCGGCATGTATTTTTGAAAGCTGTGTTCCAGATGCACCAGCTCTTGCAGAAATAATCATAATTGAAAGTGAGACCATGAATAATAGAAATATTTTACCTGTATTATCTATTCCAAGAACTGAAATAATCAATGGCGCCCAAGCTAACGGTGGAACAGGTCTGTATAATTCGATTAAAGGATCAAAGAAGCCTTTCGCAAATCGATTTAGACCCATAAATAATCCTAATGGCACCCCAATAAGAATTCCAAACACTAAACCTAAAAATACTCTTAAGAATGAGTCCCATATGTGTCCATACGGAACAGGTACTTTAAATAATTTAAAGTCACCAGTAACAACTTTTAAAACGTTACTTTTAAAGTTTTCTTTTACAATTCCATCTTTTGTATGCACTGGATATTCACCAGGCAACATATCTGCTATCCAATCTGGTAAAATGAAGCCTATCATTTTACTTACATCAACCATTTCAATCCATAAAAGAGGAATATTTTTGTACCCAACACTTGGTTTAGACATCAATACAAACTTATTAAATGTATCTGATGGTTTAGGTAACCATCTACCTGAACCTTGTTCAGAGCATGTTGGTCCACTTGCTACAATTGTACCTGCTGGAAATAGAAGAATATCAATTAATCTTAATCCACCTTGCTCTTTATTTTGTAATTCATCAAATTCCATTATTGCTGCTTTCATTTCGTTTAACGCATTAGGAGGATAAATGCTCGCAAACTCTATTCTTCTTGCAATTTTAACAATATTTTTTGCATAGTCAGATGCTATTTCTGCACTGTCATCTAAACCTTTTCTGTAAGCTTTAATATCATCTTTAAGTTGTTTGATTGAGCTTTTGAATTGTGGGTTATGATTTTTTAATTTAAAAAATTTGTCGTCAATTTTTTTTAGTTCTGCTGCAGCTGCATTAAATTTTAAGCCTTTGATAGTTTGTGGTGCAGTTGGTATTTCAATAGTATTTTCAATTGTACCTGTTCCAGAGTCTATTGTGGTAATTCCCCAGCCACCTTGTTCATCAATAAGTTTTTGTCTTTCAGTTTTTTGAGCATCTGTCTCAAATGGATAATCTTTCTTTTGGAAATTTGAACTTAGAAGTTTTATCTCTTCTGTTATTTCTTGAAGTTTAATTTTGGTATCCATTTCCATTAACTCTTCACTTGTTAAAAATGGAATTAATTTTGAAGTTCTATCAATATAACTTACAAGGATTGTTTTTTGTTGATCATTTAGATCAGGAGATCCATTTATTTCATTTGCAATTTTTGTAAGATTTTTATTTTCAATTTTAATGATGGATGTACTTTTGAATTCTCTTTCTTCAATAGGGAACTGATATTTTAGACCTAATAACGACTCATTAATTTTAGCAACCTGGCATAATTCATTTGCTGATTTTGGATAAAAACCTTTTGCAATATCCCATGAATAATAAAGCCACAGCATCAGGATTGCACTACTACCGACAATTACCCAGTGCGTTCCACCTTTAGCTCTTTCTGGGTTTCCAAAAACGGCATCTACTTTTTCAGTTCTGATTAATCTTCTTCCATATAGAATACATCCAATAACTGAAACGATAATTAGTATTGTTACAAATTGGGTTAACATTAATTATCTTTCCCCATTATCTCTTCTTCCATATTCCAAATCATGGATAAAATTTCTTCTCTAGTAGATGAAAATTCTTTATTTTTTTTAATTTCTCTTAAATCTTGAGTAAGACCCATTTCAGCAAATGGAAGATTATACTCTTTATGTATTCTTCCAGGTCTTGGTGCCATAACATATAATCTTTCACCAAGTAAAAGAGCTTCTTCAACTGAGTGGGTAATTAAGATAATTGTTTTTCCAGTTTCTTTCCAAATTTTTAAAACTAATGACTGCATCTTTTCTCTTGTTAATGCATCCAATGCACCTAATGGTTCATCCATTAAAATTAAATCAGGATCATTGATAAGGCATCTTGCAAGAGCAACTCTTTGCTGCATACCCCCAGATAATTGATAAGTTGGAGTGTTACCAAATCCTTTTAATCCAACTATATCTAGCCATTCCTCAACTTTTTTTGCTGTTACTTCTGGATCTTCTTTTTTCATACGAAGACCAAAGTTCACGTTTTCAGCAACTGTTAACCATTCAAATAAAGCACCTTGTTGAAATACCATTCCTCTTTCAACACCAGGTCCATCTATCTCATTATTGTTTAAAGTAATTTTTCCTGAAGTCGGTCTTAAAAAACCAGCAGTAATATTAAGTAAAGTTGTTTTTCCGCAACCAGAAGGACCAAGAACTGTAAGTAGCTCTCCTTTTTTTAAGGTAAAACTAACATCTTTTAATGCATGAACTGTTTCTCCTTTTGGAGTTTTAAAAATCATATTTAGATTTTGAGAAACAAGATCACTCATAGCGCCCTTATATTAGAAATTTTTTAAAAAAAATAGGCACTAATTATTTAAATCAGTGCCTATTTAAAAAGTTTTAAACCTTTAGAATTATAAAGGTAAGAAACTTGTATCTACGTTACCAGATGGTGTTCCCATTCCTTTTAAGAAACCATCTAAGTTTCCGCTCTCCATAGATGCTTTTGTTTCTTCTGGAGTTAAGAATTTAAATCCACCTAAAGTTTCTTTCATATCAGCAACTTTCATTTCAGAAGCTTTTGCCATAGAATTCATATCAGATTTACCTGCTCTGTATCTATCGTTTGCTTCGTGAGTTACTTCGATGAAAGTTCTTAACATTCCTGGATTTTCTTTCATGAATTTATCTGTAACAGATGTGATATCTATACCTAAGATACCAGCAGCTCTTGCTTCATCTACAGTTAATAATCTTGAACCAACTGCAGTTGCTGCTTTAATTGAGTTACCACCAAATAAACATGCCATTACAACATCACCACTTACCAATGCAGCAGCACCTTCTTCTGGGTCCATTTGAATGATATCCATTTTACCTCTGTCAGCACCAACAACTTTCATACTTTCATCAAAAACGTACTCAGCCATTGTTCCTAGTGGAACAGCAACTTTTTTACCTTCTAATTCAGTAGCGTTAGCTTTTGTAATTCCAGATGCATTTGATGTTACACAAGTAGTTCCACCCATCCCGTATTCCATGGCGATATCAACTAATTTGATTGGCGCATTTGATTTTACAGCGTTGATAAAAGGTACTAAACCTTGCGAGTAAGAAATATCAATATCTCCTGCTAACATTGCATCAGTCATAGCTCCACCGTTAGTGAAGTTTGTCCACTTAACTGGTACTCCAAGAGCTTTTGCAAAATTTTTCTTCTGCATGTCCTCTAGATTTGGACTTGGCCATTCTAGAAAGTATGCAACTCTAACTTCATTAGCTGCAGAGTTTGCAACTGAAATTGAAAGGTTTAGAGCAAATATAGATCCTAGAATAAAACTTAGTATTTTTTTCATTTATTCCCCTATGTTAATTTAATTAAATTAGCGCCATTTAAATTCAATTTCGTACGGTTGTAAAACAAAAAGATATGTTCAATCATAAGTTGTATATTTATGACGCATCATTTTGGGTGGTCAAAATATTTCTAGCAAACTAATTCATTTAGTCTAATAGTTGGAAATATTAATAACAGTCAATTAAAAGAGAAAAAAATTATATGAGCTCAGAAACAAGAACTTCAGTTCCAAATTCATTAAATGAACATTGGATGCCGTTTACGTCGAATAAAGATTTTAAAGCAAACCCAAGATTAATTACTGAAGCAAAAGGAGTGTATTTAAAAACTCACCATGGAAAAACACAAATTGATGCTAGCTCAGGATTATTTTGTAATCCATTAGGACATGGAAGAAGAGAAATTACAGAAGCAGTTACTAAACAACTTGAAACATTAGATTACGCACAACCATTTCAACAAGGTTTTGGTGGTTCATTTGAATTAGCTACAAAAATTTCAAAACACACTCCAGGTGATTTAAATAAAATGTTTTTTACTATTTGTGGCTCAACTGCTGTTGAGACTGCAATCAAGATTGCAATTGCTTATCATAGAGCAAAAGGAAATGCTCATAGATTTAGATTTGTAGGACGTGAAAGAGGTTATCACGGAATGAATATAGGATGTGTTTCAGTTGGTGGAATGATTAACAATGTTAAAACATTTGCAAGTATATTAATGCCAGGTGTTCAACACATGAGACATACACATTTACCAGAACATAAATTTGTAAGTGGTCAGCCTGAAACAGGTGGAGATCTTGCAGACGATTTAGAGAGAATTGCAAGTAACTTTGGACCAGAAAATATTGCAGCTTGTATAGTTGAGCCTATTGCTGGATCTACTGGAACTTTAGTTCCTCCAAAAGGATATTTACAAAGATTGAGAGAAATTTGTGACAAGCATGGAATACTTTTAATTTTTGATGAAGTAATTACTGGTTGGGGAAGAACAGGTTCTTCTTTTGCAAGTCATGAGTTTGGTGTTACTCCAGATCTAATGACTATGGCTAAAGCAACAACTAACGGAGTTGTTCCTATGGGTGTAGTTGCGTGTAAAGACGAAATTTATGATGCAGTTATGGACGCTTCTCCAATGGGATCTGTTGAATTGTTTCATGGTTATACTTATTCAGGAATTCCAGTTGCTGTAGCAGCAGGTTTAGCGGTTCAAGATATTTTTGAAAAAGAAGATATATTTAACAGAGCAAAAAATTTAGCGCCTTATTTCCAAAAAGGATTATTTTCTCTTCAAGATTTAGAATCTGTTGAGAATATAAGAGGTTATGGAATGATGGGTGGTATTGATATGAAAATGAATACAAAACCAGGTAAAGCAGGTTATGAATGTTTTAAGGCTTGTTATGAAGCAGGCGTGAACTTTAAAGCAACTGGTGACTGTTTAATTATAGCTCCTCAATTTATATGTGAAGAAAAACATATAGATGAGATTATTGATAAACTAAGAACAGGTATTACGAATTATCAAAAAAACCAAAAGAACTAATTAGTTTATTTAAATACATGGAGAGTGCTTATGAAGATAGGCGTACCTAAGGAGATAAAACCTCAAGAAAATAGAATAGGATTAACACCTGATAGTGTAAAAACTTTAGTTTCTGAAGGTCATGAAGTTATTGTTGAAAACAATGGAGGTTTTGAGGCTGGATTTGAGAATGATCAATATACAAATGCTGGTGCAAAAATAGCAAATACTGCCTCTGATATTTTTAATGATGCAGATATAATTGTTAAAGTTAAAGAGCCTCAAAAAGTTGAGGTTGATATGATTAGAGAAAACCAAATCGTCTATACATATCTTCACCTAGCAGCAGCAAAAGAATTAACTGACGGTTTAATTAAATCAAAGAGTGTTAATATAGCTTATGAAACTGTAACAGATGACAATGGAAGATTACCATTGTTAGCTCCAATGAGTGCAGTTGCTGGCAGAATGTCAGTACAAGCAGGTGCCCATTGTTTAGAAAAAAATCAAAGTGGAAGAGGACTTTTATTGGGAGGAGCTCCAGGAGTTACTGGAGGAACTGTAGTAATTTTAGGTGGTGGTGTAGTTGGCGAAAATGCTGCAGTGATCGCAACAGGTATGCAAGCTAAAGTTCACATTGTTGATAAATCAGAAGCTAGATTAAAACAATTAGTTGAAATGTTTGGTGACAAAATTATTCCAGAGCAAAGTGATAAAATTGATCTTCCAAAATTAGTTTCCGAAGCAGACTTATTAGTGGGTGGAGTTTTAATTCCAGGTGCAGAAGCTCCAAAATTAGTTACCAAAGATATGATTAAAAGCATGAAAAGAGGTTCAGTAATTGTTGATGTTGCAATTGATCAAGGTGGATGTGTTGAAACAAGTAAACCAACCACCCACGGAGAACCAACTTATATTGTTGATGATGTTGTTCATTATTGTGTAGCAAATATGCCAGGTGGAGTTCCAAGAACTTCTACTTTAGCATTAAATAATGCAACGCTACCTTATCTAGTCAAACTTGCAAACAATGGTTACCAGAAAGCATTAATAGAAGATAAAAACTTTTTAGCTGGATTAAATGTACACAAAGGAATGGTTACTTATAAAGCAGTTGCAGACGTATTTGGTCACAACTTTGTAGAACCAGGAGAAGCTGTCAAACATTAGTAATGGAAAAGAAATATCCTTCTAGCACAAAAGTAGTTGTTGTTGGAGGTGGGGTTATAGGTTGTTCTGTTGCTTATCACTTAACAAAATTTGGTTGGAAAGATGTTGTTCTTTTAGAAAGAGATCAATTGACATCAGGTACAACTTGGCATGCAGCAGGATTAGTTAGTCAATTAGGACCCACAGCTGCAGTTACAAAAATTAGAAAATATACTTTAGATCTTTATAAAAAATTAGAAAAAGAAGTTGATCACTCTGCAGGTTTAAGAATTAATGGAGCATTATCTATCGCTCAGACAGATGCTAGATGGCAAGAGCTTCAAAGACAAGCAACTACCGCTCAACTGTATGATGTAGATATTAAGATTTTAGATAAAGATCAAATAAAGAAAAATTATCCAATCATGCACACAGAGGATTTAAAAGGTGGAGTGTTAATGCCAGGTGATGGTGCTGCAGATCCAAGTGGTGTTACTCACATGTTAGCAAAAGGTGCAAGATTGGGTGGGGCAAAAATATTCGAGCAATCACCTGTTGAAACGATTTTAACTAAAAATTGAAGAGTATCTGGTGTCAGAGTTAATGGACAGGATATTGAATGTGAATATGTAGTTCTTGCGACAGGTATGTGGTCCAGACAAATAGGAGAAAAAATAGGAGTAAGTATTCCTTTGTATCCAGCTGAACATTTTTATGTAATCACAGAACCGATTGAAAATCTTTCACCGACATTACCTGTTATAAGAGATTTTGACAGCAGCACATATATAAAAGAAGATGCTGGAAAACTTTTAATAGGAATATTTGAAGGAAAATCAATTCCAGCATTTAACAAAACAAATAAAGTTCCAGAAGATTTTTCATTTGGTGAATTTCCAGAAAACTTTGATCATTTTGAACCTTATTTAGCAAAATCTATAAAACGGTTTCCAGTTTTGGAACAAGCTGGAATTAGAAAGTTTTTCTCAGGACCAGAATCTTTTACGCCTGATACAAATTCTTTATTAGGTGAAGTTCCTGAGGTTAAAAATTTATTTGTTAGTTGTGGTTTGAATAGTATTGGTATTGGAAGTGGGGGTGGTGTTGGAAAGGTTACAGCTGAATGGTTAATGACTGGTCATATTAATGAAGACATTTTTAATTATGATATAAAAAGATTTCAAAAGTTTCATTCAGATTTAGGTTTTATTAAAGATCGTATCACCGAGTCACTTGGAGATTTGTATGGAATGCATTGGCCTTATAAACAATACAAAACATCAAGAAATATTAAAAAATTACCATATCATGATAAATTAAAAAGTTTTGGTGCATGCTTTGGAGTTTCGGCTGGATATGAAAGACCAATGTGGTTTGCTTTAGATGGTGAAAAAGCTGAGTATGAATACAGTTATAACTATCAAAACTGGTATCCATCAGTTGAATACGAAACAAACAACACTCTAAAAAATGTTGGGCTATATGACTTATCTCCATTTTCTAAATTCGAAATTAAATCTGAGAAAGCTCATCAAGATCTTCAGAGAATTTGTACATCAAATATAAAGCAAGAACCTGGAAAATGTACTTATACCCATATGCTTAACAAAGATGGAGGAATAGAAACAGATCTTACAGTAGTTTGTATTGATCAAAATTATTTTAGAATAATTAGTTCTGCAGCAACAAGAGAAAGAGATAAATTTCATATAAAAAAACATTTATCAAAAGGCGTTGAGCTAATTGATATTACAGACGATTATTGTGTGTTTGGAATATTTGGTCCAAAGAGCAGATTGTTAATGCAAGATCTAAGTTCAGATAATTTTAGTAATGAAAATTTTAAATTTGCAAATTCAAAATATATAGAAATTGATGGAACTGAAATATGGACCCAAAGATTATCTTATGTTGGTGAGTTAGGTTATGAGCTTTATGTTAAAACTTCTGATTCTAAAAATATTTATGAAAAAATAATAGAAAAAGGAAAAAAATTTAATTTATCTAATTGCGGAATGCATGCGTTAGATACAATGAGAATGGAAAGTGGTTTTTTACATTGGGGTCATGATATTTCTCCTGAAGAAAATCAATACCAAGCAGGTCTTAATTTCACTATTAGTTACAAGAAAGATTTTAATTTTATTGGAAGAGAAACACTGGAAAAAATAAAAGAAAAAAAAATTGTTAGAAAGTTTGCTATGTTTGTTCTTAAAAACAATGAACCTGGAAAACCTCTTCTACTTCATGATGAGCCAATTTATAAAGATGATAAGATTATTGGAAGAACAACATCGGGTAACTACTCTTTTAATTTTAAAAAGAATCTTGCATTTGGTTATATAGATAATGACTTTTCAGATGATGATCTTTTAAATGGTAATATTTCAATAGAAATTGAAAAAATTAAATATCCAGCTAAAATTATCTTTAAACCATTGAAACAAACTAATTATAAAAATAATTAGTTTAAGTTTGCATTAACATTAAACACCTGTTTAAATATGATTGTGAAAAATAAAGATCGTGATCCTATTCAGTATGAAAATGATTTAGAGCCAAGAAAAGATTTATATTTAGATCATTATAAAACTACTAATGTAAATATTCTCCTTAATAGAGTTCGATTAGATAAAAAAAAATCTTTAAGAAAAAAACTTTTCTTTAGCGCTATTTTATCAGCACTGGTTAGTGGATTAATTGCTTATCTATTGATTTAGTTTAGATTAAAAGTGTATTGAAAAATTATTGATTTATAATAAAAGTAACGTTTTTATGGCGGGGTAGCTCAGTTGGTTAGAGCGCGGGACTCATAAGCCCGAGGTCAGTGGTTCGATCCCACTTCCCGCTACCAATTAATGTCCTGGAAATTCTATTAAATTCTCAACTTTATAATTTTTATTAACTAAATTATCAGACCCACCTAAATCAAATAAATTAATTACAAAGACAAATGCAGCTACTTTTGCATCACACATTTCAATAAGTTTTGCAGCAGCTTCAGCAGTACCTCCTGTTGCAATAAGATCATCAATTATCAAAACAGATTCATCTTTTAAAATAGAGTCCTTATGAACCTCAATAGTCGCAGTTCCATACTCCAATTCAAAATCTACAGAATGCACTTCAGCAGGCAGCTTATTTTTTTTTCTTAACAATATAAAAGGTTTTTTTAGAATATAAGAAACTGCTGAGGCAAATACAAAGCCTCTAGACTCTATTGCAGCAATCTTATCAATTTTGTATTTTTTTGATCTTTCAATAATTTGATTAATCGTTTCAGCAAAAGCTTCCTCGTTTTTAATCAGAGTTGTTATATCTCTAAATAAAATACCCTTTTTAGGATAATCAGGAATTGATCTAATATGATCTTTTAAATTCATTATTCTTAATTATAAATAAGTATATTTTAAATTATGACAACAAATAAATTGGCAATTATTGGTGGAAGCGGTCTTTATGATGTTGAAGAATTTACTAATAGGGAATTAATAGAAATTAATACTCCCTGGGGCAAACCATCTGACCAAATTTTAAAAACTAATTATAATCGTAAAGAAGTTTATTTTTTACCAAGGCATGGCAGAGGACATTTTGTTTCTCCCTCAAATATAAATTTTAGAGCGAATATCGATGCATTAAAACAATTAGGTGTTACCGATATTGTTTCAGTTTCAGCTGTAGGATCTTTAAAAGAAGATTTGCCACCTGGAAAATTTGTTATTGTTGATCAATTTATTGATAGAACTTTTGCAAGAATTAAAACTTTTTTTGATGATGAAATTGTTGCACACGTATCTATGGCACATCCTACTTCTAATGGACTAATGAATGCGTGTGAGGATGCAATCAAAAAATCTAAAATAAATTATCAAAGAAATGGAACTTATGTTGTTATGGAAGGTCCACAATTTTCTACATTAGCAGAATCTAATTTATATAGATCGTGGAAAGCAGATGTTATTGGAATGACTAACATGCCTGAAGCAAAACTCGCAAGAGAGGCAGAAATTAGATATGCCTCAGTTTCAATGGTTACAGATTTTGATTGTTGGCACCCAGATCATGAAAATGTCGATGTTCAACAAGTAATAAAAGTTTTGTTAGGAAATGCTGAAAAAGCAAAAGTGATGATTAAAAATTTAATTAATAATTTTGAAGATCATATAGATCCAAATGATCCAACTAATAATTGTTTAGATGTAGCAATTATTACTGCTCCAGAAAAACGAACCCAAAAAACAATAGATAAGTTAAAAACCGTTGCCGGTAGAGCTTTGAACAAATGAGAATTCAAGGGAAAGAGTATCGAACAATATGGTATGAAGATAAGATAGTAAAAATTATTGATCAAACAAAACTTCCTCATCAATTTATAATAAAAGATCTTAAATCAGTTAAAGATGCAATAAATGCAATTAAAATTATGGAGGTTAGAGGTGCCCCCTTAATAGGAGGCACAGCTGCTTACGGGATAGTATTAGCTATTCAAGAGAGCACTGATAAAGAATTTATTAACAAAAGTGCAGAAGAATTAATTCAATCAAGACCTACAGCAATTAATTTAAAATGGGCAGTAGATCGTATGATGAAAAAATTATCTGGCATTAATAGTGATCAAATTTTAGACATAGCTTTAAAAGAAGCTAAAGAAATTTGTGATGAGGATGAAAAATTTTGTGAAAATATAGGAATTAATGGATTGAAAATAATTGAGGAAATTTATAACAAGAAAAAAAGTACAGTAAATATTTTAACTCATTGCAATGCAGGTTGGTTAGCAACTATTAATTGGGGAACAGCAACTTCACCCATTTATCATGCTCACAAAAAAGGAATTCCAGTTCATGTCTGGGTAGATGAAACAAGACCAAGAAACCAAGGTGCAAATCTAACTTCATATGAGTTAAATGAAGAAGAAATACCTAATACTATTATAGCTGACAATACCGGAGGTATTTTAATGCAAAGAGGCGAAGTTGATATGTGTATTGTCGGAACAGATAGAACTTTATCTAATGGAGACGTGTGTAATAAAATTGGAACTTATCTTAAAGCTTTAGCCGCATACGATAATGAAGTGCCTTTTTATGTAGCGTTACCAAGTTCAACAATAGACTGGAATATTAAAGATGCAAAAGACATTCCAATTGAGGAAAGAAATTCTGAAGAATTATCTCATGTTGAAGGTGTTGACGAAAACAATGAAGTTAAAAAAGTTTTAATCTATCCAAAAAAAAGTAAGGCTATGAATTTAGCTTTTGATGTAACACCTGCTAAATATGTAACTGGATTGATCACTGAAAGAGGTCTTTCCACAGCTTCTTCTGAAGGGTTAAAAAAATTATTTAAATAAATTATCTGAGAGAAGCTGCAATATTACCACCATCTACAGTCAAAACTGCACCAGTAGTTTTTTTTGAAACTGCTAAATGAAAAAATGCTTTAGCAACATCTTCAGCTTTAACTTCATTTAAAAGTAAGTTACCTCTCATATATTCATCTGCAGAAACTTCTCTAGCTTTCGCGCGAGATTTAATCATTCCATCATTAAGCAGGCCACTTCTAATTCTATCAGCATTAACACCATTAGATCTTATTCCAAGCGAACCATAATCTACCGCATATTGTTTACATAAACTTAATAAAGCAGTTTTTGGAAGACCATAAGGACCAAAATTTTTTCCAGGATTTACTGATTGTTTTGAAATATTAAAAAGTAGGCATCCTTGAATATTTTGCTTTTTCATTATTTTAATTGTTTCGGATGCACAATTTTGGTGCGAAAAGAAATTATCCTCAAAGCTTTCTCTTAAGATTTTATCATCTACCTCAGCAATTGATCCACCAATCGCAGTTCCTGCGTTAGAAATTAGAATATCAATACCACCATATATCTCATTTATTTTTTTAAAAGCAGCTTTAACACTATTTTTATTTCTTACATCACAATGTAAACAAAGATCTGTAATTTTACTTTGCATGTATCTAACTTTTTTTGCGTCATAATCTAAAAGAATAATTTCTGCACCATAACTTTTAAAAAGTTTATAAGTTGCAGTACCAATTGCACCAAATCCTCCAGTAATCACAACAACGTTTCCTTGAAGAATTTTTTTAGCTTTTTTAATCTTAGCTTGCTCTAAAGACCAATATTCAACATCAAATAAATCTTTTTCTGGTATAAATTTATATTTTGTAGTTTCCTCGACAGATGAAATTACTCTTGCGTTTGTTTCAGTCAAATCTCCAGCTATTTTAGAAGCCTTAAGACTATCTCCTACGCTAAATAAACCTACATTTTGAACTAAAATTACTCTAGGAGAAGTATCCAGCATAGTTTTCTTACCTTTGACTTTTTTCTTATTTGTATTGAAATATCTCACATACTTTTTCCTGTAATCTTTAAAACTTTTCTCTGCTAGTTTTTTAAAGTCTTCAATTGAAGAATTTTCTTTCGGGCTAATAACTAGTGGAAATGGCTTTACTCTAATAACATGATCAGGTGTTGCTGTTCCTATACCAGAATACCTTTTAACATCTTTTCCATTAATAAAATAATTTAGATTTTTATTTGTTCTATAATTTAAAATAAATTTTTGATCTTTATTTTCTGACAATAATCCTCTTAAAATTGGAGCAATTTCATGAGGCTTGAATTTTAAATTATAATTTTTAATTTGATTTATTTTTTTTCTCTTTAATTTTTTTATAGTTTTTTCAGCTATCGATACATATTTAATCATTAAGTCGTAAGACTTTTTGGCATCATCATCAAATGTAAATATTCCATGGTTTAATAAAATTAGACAATTAATATTTGGATTTTTTTTATAAACCTCATTTATTTTTCGCGCCAGGCCAAATCCTGGCATAACATAAGGGACTATACTAACCTTTGGTCCAAAAATTTTGTTACAAAGTTCTTTTCCATTTAATCTATTAGTTATGTCCATTATTGCATCAGAGTGAGTATGATCTACAAACTTAAAAGGTAGAAATGCATGTAAAAAAGTTTCAACAGAAGGGTTAGGAGATTTGATATCAATTAAATTTCTTTTTTGATATGCAACCATATCCTCATCGCTTAAATATTTTTTATTTTTAAGCACCAATAGTGGATTTAGTTTTACAGCTGGCAAACCTGCTGGCTCTATTTCAGCCATATCCCAACCGCTTCCTTTTACACAAAGTACATTATAATTTTTTCCATCAATGTCTTTAATTGAGGTTTTTACAGATGTGTTACCACCTCCATGTAGAACTAGCTTACTATTTCTTCCTAATAATCTTGTTGTATAAACTCTTAGTGCCATATCTTTAGAATGACCAAGTTTTTTATACTTTTTAATGTATTTTTGTGCTTCTGAATTTGACCAATTGTTTTTCACAGTTTCAACCTATGCGAAGTATTATAATAGTTTTTTGATTGAAAGAAGCAAAAAATACTACTAGTAAGTTTCAACTATGAGTAAAATGATAAAAGTAGGCGAACATATAACATTAGATATAATTGGGACTACTAAAGAATATGACCCCTCAGTATTTGAAAAAGTAATTACTGAAATTGCAAAAGCTGCTAAAGTTACAATCTTAAATATCTCTAAATACAAATTTGAACCACAAGGTTTTACAATAGTGGCTCTTCTAGCAGAAAGTCATATTAGCTTTCATACTTTTCCAGAAAAAGGAATTATTAGTTTTGATTTTTTTACATGTGGGAAGGTAGGTCCTTCAGTTGCAATTGATATAATTAAGAAAGAATTTGAACATACCAGAATTGTTAAAAAAGAATTTAATAGAGATACAAAATCGCTTTATCATGACATTTATAGTTCTCCAGGTTTGCTAAAATCATATGTAGTAAATGATGTTTTAGAGGATTTTAAATCTAAAGTTGGTCAACATATTGAAATATTAGATCTTGAGCAGTTTGGAAAATCATTATTTATAGATGGTGAAATTCAAGTTGCTGCAACAGATGAACATTTATACAGTTCAACATTTGTTGGTTCAGGTTTAAATTTAAACAAAGATAATGAAAGAGCAGCTATCATTGGAGGTGGAGATGGTGGTGTTGCAAGAGAATGTATTTCTAAAAAATTTAATTTTATTGATTGGTATGAGTTAGACCCAGAAGTTGTAGATGTTTGTAATAAACATCTAGGTGACATCGGAAAAAAAGCTATAGAAAAAAATTCAGTTAAATGTGTGTGGGGAGACGCATTTGAAAGTATTAAATCGGTTGACGATGATACTTATGATCATATCTTTGTTGATCTAAATGATGATCAGTTTTGTATCGATCTAGCAGCAAAAAATATGGACTCATTGGTGAGAATATTAAAACCAAAAGGTGTCATTACAGCTCAAGTTGGTAGTCAGGATAAAAAACCTAAACAGGTAGATAGCTGGTTAAATGTATTTAATCAAAATTTTGGGAATGCTAAATTATCAAGAGTTTATATACCTAGTTTTGATTGTGCTTGGAACTTTTCATCCTCAATAAACCATTAATTTTTCTTTTTTCTTTCTAAAAATTGTGAAATAATTATTCCAATTAAAGGAGAAAATATGAATATATTCAAAAAGACTATTTTAACAGTTCTAGCTTCTTTTTTAATCATCGGAAATGTTTCTGCTGAGAAAATTAAAATTGGAACTGAAGGTGCTTATCCTCCATGGAATTCAAAAGATGCTTCTGGCAATTTAATTGGGTTTGAGGTTGAGCTAGCTCAAGAGCTTTGTAAAATTATGAAATATGAGTGCACAATTGTTGAGCAAGATTGGGATGGAATGATACCTGCATTAGTAATGAGAAAATTTGATGCAATTATGGCCGGTATGTCAATTACTGATGAAAGAAAGAAAACAATAACTTTCTCACAAGGTTATGCTGATGAAGTTGCATCTCTTGCTGTAATGAAAGGTTCAAGCTTAGAAGGTATGGATACACCAGAAGGAATAAATTTATCTTTAGGTGGATCTGATGTTAAAAAAGCATTGAAAACCTTAACTGGTGCATTAGCAGGTAAAACGGTTTGTACACAAACTGGAACAATTCACCAAAACTTTTTAGAATCTGGTGATGTAGGAAGTGTAAATGTTAGAACTTATAAAACACAAGATGAAGTTAACTTAGATTTGACTTCTGGAAGATGTGATGTTGCACTTGCTGCAGCAGTGGCATTTACAGACTATGCTGATAAATCTGGAAAACCAGTTGTATTAGTAGGACCAACTTTTTCTGGTGGAGCATTTGGAAATGGAGTTGGTGTTGGAATTAGACAAGCTAGCGATAGTGAAATCGGAAAAAGAGACGCTAAAATCTTAAAAGATTTCAATAAAGCAATTAACAAAGCTAGAAAAAAAGGAATTATTAGCGAACTTGCTATTAAACACTTTGGTTTTGACGCTTCTATGTAATTAATTTTGGATTTGGCGGCTATAATATATAGTCGCCAATCTATATGGAACTTCTTGCATTTGGAAAAACAGGTTGGGGTGACGAGTTATTCTACGCAACCCTAATGACAGTTGCTGTATCTGTTACAGCGATGATAGTTGGTTTTCTTTTTGCTTTAATTTTTACTCCACTAAAACTTTCAAAATACAAAACCCTAAACTTTGTTGGAAATTTTTACACCACAGTAATTAGAGGTGTTCCTGAACTATTAGTCATATATTTATTATTTTTTGGTGGGAGTGGTGCAATAATGTATGTTGCATCAATATTTGGTTATTACGAATATATAGAAATCAACGCATTTATTACTGGAGCTGTTGCTATTGGGATAATTTCAGGAGCTTACTCAACAGAAGTTTTTAGAGGAGCTATTCAATCAATTGATAAAGGTCAGTTTGAGGCCGCAAAAGTCTTAGGCATCAGTAAGTTTGTTCAATTCTATAAAATAATTCTTCCTCAAATGTTAAGACTAGCAATTCCAAATTTAAGCAATGTTTGGCAAATTACCTTAAAGGATACTTCTTTAATATCAGTAACAGGGTTAGTTGAAATCATGAGACAATCTTATATTGCTGCTGGATCAACAAGAGATCCATTATTTTTTTACTCTTTTGCTGCAGTTTTATATTTATTGCTCACTTACATAAGTATGAAGTTAATTAATAAATTAGAAGTCAAATATAGCAGGGGTTATTAATGGATTTTGATTTAATGATCACTAGCTTTCCAAAACTCTTAGGAGCAACTGTTATTACTTTAAAGCTTTTATCTGCTTCTTTATTTTTTGGATTATTTCTAGGATTATTTTTTGCAATTTTACGATTAAACAAAAATATATTTATTAACAAATTTGCTTATGGATACTCTTATGTTTTCAGGGGTACTCCTTTATTAGTTCAAATTTTTATTATTTATTTTGGATTAGGACAAATTGAATATTTAAGATCAACAGTTTTATGGGTTGTTTTAAAAGAACCTTATTGGTGTGCAATTATTGCTTTTACATTAAATACAGGCGCATACACGTCTGAAATATTAAGATCTGCATTTCAAACTATAAAACCTGGAATTATTGAAGCTGGAAAAAGTCTAGGCATTTCAAATAAAATTATATTTTATAAAATTCAAATACCTATTGCTATTAGACAATCACTACCTGCGTATGGAAATGAAATAATATTAATGATGAAAGGTACTTCGTTGGCAAGCACAGTAACACTAATGGATTTAACTGGAGTTGCAAAATACATTATATCTACAACATTTAAGCCTATTGAAGTATTTATTGTAGCCGGTGGAATATATTTATTTATGACTTTTGTTATTCATAATTTGATTAAGTATTTAGAAAAAAAATATAGTTTCCAACAATAATATGTATCTATCTCAAAAACAGATTGATGATTATCAAGATTATGGTGCAATAATTATTAAAGATGTATTTAAAGATTGGATCGAACCATTAAGAAAGGGTTTTCAAAAAGTTTTAGATAACCCAAGCCAACATGGAAGAGAAAATGTAAGTGAAAATGAGGGAAGGTTTTTTGAAGACTATTACAATTGGGAAAGAATAAAAGAATTTAAAGATTGTATGTTCAATTCTCCTGCTGCCCGAATAGTTGCAGAAGCCACAAATTCAAAATCTATACAAATTTTTCATGATCACCTTTTTATAAAAGATCCAGGAACAAACAAAGAAACACCTTGGCATCAAGACATGCCATATTACTGTGTTGATGGAGATGACACAGGAAGTTTTTGGATACCATTAGATAAAGTAAATAAAGAAAATAACCTTAAATTAATTTTAAGATCACATAAATGGCAAAAACTTTTAAGACCTACTAAGTGGTCTAACAATCAACCTTGGTATGAAGATGATAGCTCGTTCATGAACCTTCCAAAAATAGAAGAATTTGAAAAAGATATATTAGTTCCTGATTTAAAATTAGGTGATGCAGTTTTATTTAATTTTAAAACTGTTCATGGTTCTACTGGTAATAATAGTTCTAAATCAAGAAGAGCATTTTCTATGAGATTTATAGGTGATGATGTTACTTTTGCCAAAAGAAGTGGTCCAACATCACCACCGTTTGATGGAATTAATTTAAAGTCAGGAGATCAGATGAGAGAGGATTGGTTTCCAAAAGTTTTTAGTAACTAGTATACTCTTTAATCTCTTTAATTGCAGAACCAGTATGGTTATTCATTTCTAATTTTATTTTTGCACGATTATCATTTAAAAAATGAACATTTCTAGAAAGTTTTATGAATTTTTCTCCAAAATCTTTATTTTTTTCACAATCTCTTTTATCATCTTCAATAACCCAAAGTTTGGCATTTATATCTTTTAAGTCTTGGAATAATTTTTCAAGCTTCTCATCAGACTTAACATTTTTTTCTAACTGATTTTTAAGAATAGAGTGTTCGTTATTTATAAAATTTAATTTTTTGGGGTCTTTTATTTTATCTTGTTTGATTTCTAATATTGAAATCTTGTCTAAAAGCTCTCCAACAGAAACCTCGACTATAATTTTATTCATAAAACTTTATACTATGTTAAGTTGTTAGAAATATGTCTAATATTTTAATTATTAAACATGGATCTTTAGGCGATATAGCTCAAGCATGTGGGGCAATTCAAGATATTTCTGAAAATCATAAAGGAGATCAAATTCATTTATTAACAACCAAACCTTATTTTGAACTATTTAAAAAAAACCCACATATTTCAAATGTTATTCTAGATAAGAGATTATCAAAGATTAACTTAATTTATTTATATTTACTAATGAGAGAGATTAAAAAACATAATTTCTCAAAAGTTTATGATCTTCAAAATTCTAGTAGAACGTCATTTTACAAAAATATATTATTTCCTAAAGCTGATAAAACCATCTGGTGTTCAACAGAAACAACTCTTCCAGAAGGAACAACTAAAAAAGATTTTGATAAAGATTCTGTTCTTTCAAGATTTGATCATCAGTTAAAATCTTCAAGTATTAATACCAATCATACAATGAAGCCAGATTTTTCATGGAGTTCAGTTGATATTTCAGAAATAAAAAAAAATTACGAACTAGATAAATACATAATACTTTTTCCTTTTTGCTCACCTCATTTAACTTCAAAGAAATGGCCTTACTATAACGATCTAATCACTATGATTAATGAAAAATTCGAGAATAAATTTAAAGTAGTTTCTGCACCTGGGCCAGATGAAATTAAAGATGCAAAAAATATAAATGCTTTATGTGTTTTAGATAATGGTAAAGCTTTAAATATTTCACAGTTATCTGGATTAATTAAAGATAGTTCGTTTGTGGTCGCTAATGATACTGGACCTGCTCATATAACAGCACATTTAGGATCAAAGGGTATAGCTTTATTTGGCTCACACACAACTCCTTTTAAAGTCAGTATTGAAAGAGAAAACTTTAAAGCAATACAAGCCCCTGAATTATCAAAACTCTCAGCAGAAAAAGTTTTTGAAAGACTTTCTGAAATTATTTCTTAATTTTTTCTAAAACTCTTAAAAATATTGGAACTGTGAAAAGTATAAAAAGCAATCTTATTATATGGTGAAAAGCAACAAAGTCTGGGTCTAAATCAAAAGCAATTGCTATAACTGCCACTTCATAAATTCCTCCAGGACTAAAAGATAATATTAAAGTTAAAATATTTGTATCAACAAAGAATGTTGCAACATAGGCTGCAACCAAACCTAATACCACCAAAATAGTGGTAGCCACAATACTATGAAGAGAATTATTAGCTATCTCTTTAACAGTTTTTTCAGCAAACCTACATCCGACAGAAGAGCCAAGAATTAGCAGACAAAAATTTATTGTTTCATCTGGCAATTTATATGAGGCTATATCTGTAATTTGTAATAAGCCACTCGCAAATAATGTTCCAGATAGTAAAGCAGCAGGAATTCTAATTTTATCAAAAACAAAAATAAAAAATAAAGATGTAATGATAAGTAAAATTAAATTTAAATGATTTTGAGCTAAATAATTGAATTCATCATTTAACAAAATATTGTTGTCAGTATTATTAACTATAATAAATGGAATGACTGTTATTATGATGATTAATCTAATTAAGTGAGAGGTTGCAACTTGAGATAAATCCGTTTTTTCATTTTCAGCTAAAATCATTAAAGGACCCAGTGCTCCAGGAGCTGCCGAAAAGATTGAAGCTTTTTCTCCATAACTTGCAAATTTTTGAAGGTATTTAGCGACAACTAAAATACAAATTATTATGTAGATTAGCATAATTAGCGAAGTCCAAATCCAATCAAACATTTGATTAAATAGATTTTGATCTATGTAATTACCAATATGTAAACCTAAAATTATTAAGATAAAACTTAACACAATTTTAGGCATGATGATTTTTAGACCTGACAATGCAGCAATTGATGTAATAATCATTGGTCCTAAAAACCAAGCTAGAGGTATATTCAGATATTCAGCAACAATAGCACTAGGAAAAGAAATTATTAAAACAGAAATAAATTTTAATGTGAAAATTTGATTAATCTGTTTAAGCATTATCGAGTTTGAATTAAATTCTTTTCAATTTTTACTCTAGAAGATCTAAGAACATTTAGAAAGCTAATACAGTTTTTTTTATTAAAATTAGAAATATGACCTGCAACAGTTAATGCACCAAGAATTTGATTTTTTTTTCTAAAGATTGGAACTGATATAGATGCCATCTCAGAATCTCTTTCACCAAAAGTCATAGCATATCCATTTTTTAAAACATCATCCTTATCTTTGATTTCTAAATTATTATAAGCTGACAAAACATGACCACTTGATCCTTTGTTTAAAGGTTTTTTACCTCCAATGACTTCTTGGTGTCTTATTGATTTGTTAGGTGAACTTGATTGGATACATACTCTTACATTATTTTGTCTAACAAAAAAACTTGCTGTCTCTTTTGTTTTTGATGATATGAAATTTAATTCAGCTTTAATTGAATTTTTTAAATTAAAACTGCTCTCATAAATTTCAAATAATCTTGGGATTGTATGACCAATTTTAAATTCACCGCTTTTTATTTTTCTAATGTATCCAAAATTCTCAAGTGATTTTGATATTCT
>CACBDD010000004.1 GCA_902537905.1 uncultured Pelagibacteraceae bacterium
TTGAAAAGTATGGGACTTACTGACAAAATTAAGGTTGGGGAAAATATTTCAGTATTACTAGAAAAAATTGAAGATAAAAATGGTGAGGTATTAGTCTCAGCAAGCAAAGCACAAAAAATTAAAGGGTGGGATAAACTAGTTGAAGCTTATGAGAAAAATGAACCTATCATGGGTAAAATCACATCCAAATGTAAAGGAGGTTGTATAGTTGAACATATAGATACTGGTTCACTAATGTTTTTGCCTGGTTCACAGATCAGCGATAAGCCTTTAAAAGATATAAGTCATTTAATGAATGAACCACAGAAGTTTGCACTCATCAAACTTGATAAAGTAAGGGGTAATGCCTGCGTATCAAGAAGAGAGATAATTTCATCTTTTAAGAAAGAAGATAAAGCAAAAATAGTTGAAAAATATAAAGTAGGCGACATTATTAAAGGTGCAGAGGTAAAAGGATATAGCTCATTTGGATGCTTCTTTAATGTTAATGGTGAATTGGATGTATTAGTTCATCTACAAGAAATTTCTTATTCAAGAGTTAATCATCCTGATGAGGTGTTCAATATAGGTGAGAAACATGACCTAAAAGTCATAAGTGTTGATAAAGAAAAATTACAAGTTGGATGTTCTGTTAAACAGTTATCTCCAGATCCTTTTGAGCATATTGAAAACTATGAGTTAAATAAAATTTATAAAGTTAAAGTTGTAAAATTAATGGACTTTGGTGCATTTTGTGAACTTGAACCAGGACTAACAACTTTACTACATTCAAGTGAACTAAGTTGGACTAAAAAAAATATTTCAGCAAAAAAAATGTTTAGAGTTGGTGATGAAATAGATTGCGTAATTACTGAAATAGATAAAGATAAAAGACGTGTTGCAATATCACATAGATTAACTCAAGATAATCCGTTCGAAACTTTTGAGAAAAAATACCCAGTCGGTACAGTAGTTACTGGAGAAGTCGTAAACAAAAACGAGTATTCTTTATTTGTTAAAGTTGAAGATTTAGATATTGATGCATTTTTACATTGTAATGATTTAACTTATTTAAATAATGGTGAAGAAGAATTGGCTAAATTTAAAAAAGGTGACAAGCTTAAAGTTAAGGTATTAGAAATTAAATCCTCTGAACAAAAAATTAGAGTTGGTTTAAGACAAACACATGCAGATCCGTTTGATTGGTTTAGAGATAAGTCAAAAAATCAAACGATAACTGTCAAAGTTGTTTCAACAGATAACAAAGGACTTATTGTAAGACCAGAAGGTTGTGAGATGGACTTCCAGATTAAAAAATCTGCAATAGCAATTAATTCTGCTGACGCTAGACCAAGTAGATGGACAGGTGGTGAAAAATTAGACTGCGCGATAGCAGATTTAGATTTGAATAAGAGAAAAGTAACACTAAGCATTAAATTACTTGAAGAAATTGAGAAAAAAGAAGCTCTTGAAAAATATGGATCCGAAGGTTCGGGTAAAAACCTACCTTTTTCGTCATTATCTGAAGATTTAAAGAAAAAAGAAGAAGAGAAAGAATAATTGAAGAAGTTATAAATTGGCTATTGTAAAATCAAAGCTTTTAAAACAACTCTCTAACAACTACCCAAATTTCTTAAGGAAAGATTTAGAGAAATTTACTGATATAATTTTAAATGAGATAAAAAAAGCCCTTCGTAGAGGAGATGGAGTTGAATTAAGAAATTTTGGAACATTTAGAGTTAAAACTCAAAAAGCCTCCATTAGAAGAAATCCAAAAACTGGTGAAAAAGTTGCAGTTCCTGAAAAGAAAGTAATATCATGGAAAATGAGTAAGGAAATGTTTAAAAAGATTAATAATGAAGAATAAAACTATATTCGTTGCTTGTGATACTTCAAATTTAAATCAAATAAATAAAATTCTTAATAACATAAAAACTAAAAAATTAAAAATGTTTCCAAAGTTTGGATTACAATTTTTTTATTCAAAAAATGGAAGAAAATTTTTAGAAAAATATAAATCAGATTTTTGGTTAGATTTAAAAATAAATGACATTCCACAAACAGCTCTGTCTGCAGTTGATAGTCTAAAAGATTTAAAAAAATGTAAGTATATTACAGTCCATGCAAATGGTGGGCTAGATATGCTGAAAGCCATCAAAAAAAAAACTAAAGAAATTAATAAAGATTTAAAAGTTCTAGGAGTTACTGTATTAACTAGCCTTAATAATAGATCTTTAAAAGAAATTGGTCATACAAAAACTGTTGAGCAACTTGTTTTAAAACAAGCCGGTGTTGTTAAAAAATCAGGATGTGATGGGATAGTTTGTTCTGCAATAGAAGCAAAAATGATAAGAAAAAAATATAAAAATTTTTTAATCATTACACCTGGTATAAGACTGCCAGGTGATAATTTGAATGATCAAGCTAGAGTAATGACACCAAAAGATGCTTTCAATAATAAAGTTTCAGGAGTTGTAATTGGAAGGTCTCTTACACAAGGGAATATAAAAAATAATATTAAAAAATTAATTGATCATTTAAATAGATGATCAAAGGTTGTAAAATCTGTGGGATTTCAGATCCAAATACTTTAAATTTTTTAATTAATCACCTACACCCACCAACATTTATAGGATTTATTTGCAACTATCCAAAAAGTTCTAGACATGTTGAATATGAAAATTTAAAAAAGCTTTTAAACATTAGTCCAAAACAAAGTTACTATGTTGCTGTTCTAGTTAAACCAAATATAAATATTTTAGAGAAAATTAAAAATTTACCTTTTGATTATTATCAATTGTATGATTGTACTCCAGAGGAAATAAAAGAGATAAAAGAAAAATATCAAAAGAAAATTATTACAGCTTTCACAATCAAATCGGGGTCCGATTTGATCAATTATAAATTATATTCTAATCATACTGATATTTATCTATTTGACAGTAAGGGCTATGAGAAAAGTCAATCTTTTGATCACGACTTGATTAAAAATATCAAGTTAAATAAGGAAATAATGATTGCTGGAAATATTCAATACAATGATGAGCTTAAAAATTATAAAAATTTAGCAAATTTTATAGATTTGTCTGGTGGCGTAGAAACATCTGGATTAAAAGACTTATCCAAAATAGAATTTTTTTTAAATAAAGTGAATGAAATTAAAAATGAAGCTTAAAAGAGGTATTCCATTAATTGACCAACATGATCAACAAGGTTTTTGGGGAGGAAAATTTGGTGGCAGTTTTATACCTGAAACTTTAAAAAAACCTGTAGAGGATTTAACAAAAGAATTTAAACAACTAAGAAATAATAAAGAATTTTTAAAAAAAAGAGATTTTTATTTTAAAAACTATATTGGATCACCAACCTCTTTTGTTAAATTAGAAAATTTGTCCAATCATTTAGGTGGAGCTCAAATATGGGCAAAAGTAGTTTCAGAGGCAAATGGAGGTGCACATAAAATCTATAATGCCACTGTTCACGCGCTAATTTGTAAAGCTATGGGTAAAAAATATATAGTTGGTGATACTGGTGCTGGATATGCAGGAAAAATGTTAAGTATGGCAGCTAAAAAATTTGGACTTAAGTGTAAAATTTTTATGGGTGCAAAAGATATTAAAAGACAAAAACCAAATTGTGACGCTATGAAAAAAAACGGTGCTGAAATAGTACCTGTGTATTCTGGTAGTCAGACTTTAGTTGATGCAGTGAGTGAATGTATGCGATATTGGGTATCTAATTGTGATAATACGCACATGTGTGTTGGTAGTACTGTTGGACCAAATATCTTTGTAAAAATATGTGGCTGGTCAACTGCACAAATTTCTAGAGAATTAAAAACTCAGCTTAAGAAAGAATTTAAAAAAATTCCAAATAAAATCAAATTAATTAATTGTGTTGGAGGTGGAAGCTCTGCATATGGATTTTGGAGTGAGTTTATTGATTTTGATAAAAAACAAATAGAATTAATTGGCGTAGAAGCTGGAGGCCCTAAAAAATCAAAACTTCATGCAGCACCACTAAGTAGAAATGCAAAAGTTGGTATTTTGCATGGAGCAGCTTCATATGTTTGTCAAAATAATGAAGGACAAATTAGTAATACAGAATCCATAAGCGCTGGTTTAGATTATCCTGGTGTAAGTCCTATTCATTGTTTTTTAAAAGATACAAAAAGAGCAAGATATACTTATGCAACAGATGAAGATGCACTTAATGCACATGTTATGGTTACTAAGTTTGAAAAACTCAATCCAAGTTTGGAACCAAGTCATGCTTTTGCTGAGGCAATAAAGATTGCTCCAAAATTAGGCAAAGATACAATTATAATTGTTAACTCTTGTGGTGATGCAAAAAAAGATAGAGATATTTTAAGAGAGAGATTGGGAAAACATTAATGAGCTATTTACTTAATAAAGCTTTTTTAAATGCAAAAAAAGAAAATAGACCTGCCTTACTGACTTATACTGTTGCGGGGGATAATACTAAAAAAAAATCTTTAGAAATTCTTAAATCTATTTCAAACTATGCTGATATTTGTGAATTGGGTTTTCCTCACAACACTCCCATAGCTGACGGAGGTCAAATTCAGACTAGTGCCTATAGAGCAATTAAAAACGGTATTAAAATTAAAGATGTATTTTCAATTGCAAAGAATTTTAAAAAATCAAAAAAAAATACACCAATTATACTAATGGGTTATTACAATATGATATTTCAGTTCAATGAAAATAAATTTTTAGATAAATGTAAAAAATCATATGTAGATGGACTGATTGTTGTTGATCTGCCTTATCCAGAAAACAAAAGTTTTGCATCAAAATGTAAAAAGAATGGAATAAATTTTATACAACTGGTCTCACCTACTACTTCTCAAATTAGATTAAAAAAAATAATAAAAGACTCACATGATATGGTTTATTATATAAGCATGTTATCAACTACAGGCGGGAAACTAAAAGTTTCTCCGAAGAAAATTTTGGAAAGATACAACAAAATTAAAAATCAAAATAAATCAAAAAATGTAGTGATTGGCTTTGGTATTACAGAAAAGACGATTAAATCTCTGAAAAAAGCTGATGGTTTAGTAGTTGGTAGCGCAATATGTAAAGAAATATCTAAATCAATTGAAAGAAGACAAAATACTGTCACAAATGTTACTAATATCGTTAAAAGATTAAGAAATAAAATTCAATGAACTGGATAACAAAAATAATTAAAGCAGGTGAAAAAATAAAAACTGCTATACGTGAACGAGCAACTAAAGAAGATATTGCAAAAAGTGAATGGACTAGTTGTTGTCGTGGACCAATTCTAAAGAAAGATTTAGAAGCAAACCTTTGGGTTTGCCCAGATTGTAACAAACATCATAGAATTAAACCTAAACAAAGATTTGATATTTTGTTTGGAAAAAATAACTATGAAATTTTTAAAACACCTATTCCAAAAGACGATCCTTTAAATTGGACAGATTCTAAATCATACAAAGATAGATTAAAAAGTGCACGAAAGAAAACTGGATTAGATTGTGGAATGATGGTTGCATCTGGAATAATAAACAATATTAAAATTACTGCTGTCGCATCTGATTTTGATTTCTTAGGAGCATCAATGGCTGCAGCAGAAGGTGAAGCATTTTTATATGGAATTCAACATGCAATAGAAAATCAAACGCCATTTATATGCATAAGTGCTGGGGGTGGAATGAGGATGATGGAAAGTTTAATTTCATTGTCTCAAATGACAAGAACTACACTTGCAATTAATGAATTAAAGAAAAATGGTTTGCCATACTTAGTTTGTATTACAGATCCAACAGCAGGAGGAATAACTGCTTCCTATGCAATGTTAGGAGATATTCATATTGCTGAACCTGGTGCTTTAATTGCATTTGCAGGCGCAAGGGTAATTCAAGGAACAGTAAAAGAGGAATTGCCTGAAGGTTTTCAAAAAAGTGAGTATGTTGAAAAAACTGGTTTTGTTGACTTAATTGTAGAGAGAAAAGATCTAGTATTTAAAATAGGAACTTTATTATCAATATTGTTAAAACAAAATTCTGCTATAAGTTCTGAGCAAAATGAAACTTCAGAAGATACTCAGCAATTTTCAAAAGTTGCATCCTAAAGAAATAGACTTATCTTTAGATAGAATTCAAAATCTTTGTAAAAAATTAGGTAATCCTCAAGATAAAATTAAGACTATATCTGTTGTTGGAACTAATGGTAAAAACTCTACCATCCAGGCTATTTATGCAATTCTTAAGGAGGCAAATTTAAAATGTAATGTTTACACTAGCCCACACATACAAAAGATCAATGAAAGATTTGTATTTAATAATCAGGAATTAAATGATGAGGTATTAGCTGATTTATTTGAAGAAGTTAAAAATATTAATGACAATAAACCAATAACTGTTTTTGAAATGTTATCAGCTTGTTTTTTTTATAAAGCTGCACAATATCCTGACAATATCAATTTGGTAGAAAGTGGTTTATTCCACCGTTTTGATGCTACTAATATTTTAAAGAGTAATCTTGCAAGTATAGTAACGTCAATAAGCAAAGACCATCTCGACTGGCTTCCAAAAGAAAATCAAACAATTGAGCAAATTGTTTTTGAAAAAACGTCAGCCTTACTTAATTCGAATATTGTTATCGCTAAGCAAAATAAAAAGGAGACGATGGAATATATTAAAAAAACTATAAAAAATAACTCTTCAAATAAATTATTTTTTAATGAGGACTTTAGTTATTCAATTAAAGAAAATGGTTTTTTTTACTATGAGGATAAATTTGGAGGTTTAAAACTTCCTCTACCAAACGTTCTTGGTCAGTTTCAATTAGAAAATATATCAACTGCTATTGCAACTATAAGAACTTTAAATCTTGAAATTAAAGATGCTCAAATAGAAATTGGTATTCAAAAAATAAATAATCTTGCAAGATTACAAGAAATTAAATCTGGAAAACTAAAAGAACTTGTAAAAAATAACACATTATTAGTTTCTGGAGATCATAACCCTGATGGAGCTAGAGTTGTTAATGAATATCTCCAAACTTTAGATTGTGATAAGCACATCATCTTAGGTATGATGTCTAACAAGGATCATAATGAATATTTTAGTTATTTTAAAAATATCTCATCCTTGACCACTATTGATATTCCAAACCAACCTAATTCAATTAGTGGGGAAGACTTAAAAAACAAGCTAAATTCTTTTGAAAATGTTCTATACAAAGAAAATATATTTGATGCAATCAAGTCTATTTCGGTCAAGAAAAACGATGTAATTTTAATTACTGGTTCTCTTTATCTAGCTGGAGAAATACTTAATTTAAATTAAATATTTTTTTCTAAAAATTCTTTCATGTGGCTTTCGGGTACTCCACCAACTTTTCTGTCTACTTCAACACCTTTTTTGTAAATAATTACAGTTGGTACACCTCTTATTCCAGCAGCACTTCCGGTATTTATTCCACCATCTTCTACATCAGCATAATAAAAACCTGCTTTATCTTTATACTCATCTGCTAATTTATCCATCACTGGTTTTAAAGCTTTGCAAGGACCACACCAAGCAGCTGAAAACTGGATTACTGAAACATCTTCATTTTTGATTTTACTGTCAAAATCTTCATCTTTAAAATCTATAAGCATAGAACCTTTCTATAAATTAAAGTTTTAAAGTCAACTATGCAATTTCATATTTTTTTTCAATAGACATAATAAACTCATTTATTTCGTCTAATTTTTTTAGCTCTTCTTCGTCATCTCTATTAGATGCTTGATCTCTTAAGGTATCTATTTCAGTGTATGCCATCGCTATAGTTTGCCACTTTTCTCTATTTTTACTCAAAATTCTTCTAGCTATCTCGCTTTTAATATTTTTATATAAATCAGGTGGTAAAACGTTAGGAGCTTCTTGATAAATAATTTTTTGTCCAAACCATGCACATCTCTTATCTTGAAATTTATCTAATAATCTTAATTTATCTTCCCATGATGAACTGTGCCAAGTTTTGAATAAGGCAATATCTTTGTTTGGAACAAATTTCTCATACAAAGTTTCCTCAGGCAGTAAATCTTCTTGGTTTTGAGTTTGTGCCTTTTCTTCTGCAGCTTCTCTATTAATGATTTGAATATTTTTGCATAAGTTTTCACTAGATCTAACTAATTTAGCTCTTTTTTGAATTGTCTCTAAATCGAGATCTGCATAGGCTTTTTCTTTTAAAGCAAATTTTTTATCTAATACGATAGGAGCTTTGTTTGTTTTTATAACTCTTAAAGCTTTAGGACTTATTTTTTTAAGATTAGCTTTAAGTTCATTAACTGACATGTTCAAAAAAGGCTCTGGATCTCTTCTTAAATCCCATAAATATCCCCAAGAAGCATAGGTTGGATGAAAACAATGTTCTGGATGTAATGTTGAAACTAAATACATCATATTTCTTCCTTTAACATTTTCAAAAATTGAATAAATACCCTCTCCTTTTAAGATAGATTCCACACTACTCTTTGTAGAAGTGGTTAAAAATTTTTCCCAATTATCGTTATGCTTTTCTTTTATAATTCTTAAAATTTTCAAACTAGTAAATGCATCATGATACGCTGTATGTTGTTGGGAAGTATCAAATCCTTGTTGTCTTGCTAAACCTTCAAGAGCAAGACTTTCATTTCCAGCATCTGTTAGTTCAGTTTTTAAAGTTTCAGAATTGATTGTTTGTGCAGCTCTTGCAACATGAAGACCATCGTGCTCTTTATTTGGAGACGAGTGAGTAATGTAAGGATATCTGTTACCTTTGAAAAAATTAAAATGGAACATACGTCTGTCAAAATTTAAATTACTCCAACCCATAAATAATGCTGGGGCTGCTTTTGAGAAAAAGTTTTCAACTGCTCCTAAGAATTCATAATGAGAATAATTTCCTTTAGTCAGTAAATCTATACTTGTAGAGTTTACCAATAGAGCTTTGGCACTTGGTACTTCTCCTTCTGGCATTCTGCCTCTGATATTCAATTTACCAATTTCATTTAAATTTTTATCAACAACAACTGCTCCAACCTCAATAATTGATCCCCAAATAGTGCTATTAGTTGTTTCAGTGTCGTAGATTACAAATTTGTGCATATTTTCTAGTATTTTAAGTTAAATTAGATAATTCATGAAATTTTTTTAATCTTCCTAAAAACAAATTTTGATAGACGACTAAATCATGTCCTTGAATTTTAAATTCTTGGAATAATTTATCTACAGTGCAGACCAAGATTACACAAGAAGTGATATTAGAGTTATACACAACATTATGAGCCAAAGAATACGCACTGGTTTGTAATAACCATGAATCGATATATTCAACTTTCTTTGGTTTATTGCTTTGTTTAAAATCTATAATTGTTTCTCTTCCTTCATAAACTCCAACGCAGTCCGCAGTGCCAGCATACTTATCTGGATAGTATAAAGTACATTCAACTCCCCATATTTCTTCCAATCTATTTTTTAAACCATGATCAATTATTTCTTTTGCCATTAATTTATATTGCTCATTATCATCAAAAAAACTTAAATTTTCTCTTCCAAGCAAATATGACTCTAAATAGTTGTGCATCTGTGAGCCTCTGCTACTTGCTGCTTTTGTGATAGCCTCAGCTTCTTTATACCCAGTTCTCTCTCTCCAATTAGCTAATGCTGCTTTATCCTCCTCAGATTTAGTAAAATCTAAAATTGAAGTAACACTTGGTAGCTTTTCTTCTCCCAAAAGATATCTTCTAATACCATCTACAGTTGTTCTAGAAGATTTTGGATAATCATATTTACGATTCCATTGCATGAGATTTCTTATAAATGGTATTATCAAAAAAAAGAAATTAATTTTTAAGCTGTCTTTGTTTATCAACAAATTTTTCAACGTTGTCTATTTGTACAGCTTTCTCAACCTGCTCTGGATCTTTTATACTTTCCAAAGTTCTATTTATTGATCTTGCATCTGTTCCAAATTTATCAACTACACCCATAGCATCTTCTAACTTTTTTCTAAGAACTACTATGTTGTCAAAGTGTTTTGAAAATCTTGTGCTTATTGTTTTTAAGTGATTATAAATTTCAGTTGCACCCTTTTGAACTTTCAAGGATTGAAAGCCCATGTGTAAAGATTGCAAATATGCTGACAAAGTATTAGGGCCACAAATTACAACTTTATATTTTTTCATTAATTCTTGAGTTAATAATTCTTTTGTGCTTGGGTCTTGGTATTCAGTTAACTCTTTGTATAAACTTTCTGTTGGAGCATAGACAATTGCAAAGTCAGTAGTTTTTGGTGGTACAATATATTTTTCATTCACACTTTTAGCTTTTGCTTTAAATGCAGCAGCTAATTTTGCTCTAGCATCGGCAACTAACTTTTTGTCTTCCGCGTCATGACCATCGGTAATTGTTTTAAATTTCTCCACTGGAAAGTGACTATCAACTGGAACTAAAACATCACCTTGAAGCTTGATTGCAAATTCTACATTCTCACTTGTATTTTCTTTCATTTTTACATTTGTCATGAATTGAGAAGCTGGTAATAAATCTTTAATCAGTGCATCCAAACTAAACTCTGCAAGAGTTCCATATTTTTTAACCCCAGCCAAAATCTTAGTTATTCCTTCTTGGCTTTGGTTTAATAATTGAACTTGCTGATTAAAATTTCCAACTTTTTCATCTACTTTAGTTAAAGCTTCTGTCATATCTTTTGTTACTCCAGTAGACAAATTATTAAATGAAGTGGACATTGCACCAAGTGAGCTATTGATTGTTGTATTTAAAGTATCCTTTAAACTTGAAATTTCGGATTTTAAGTTAGCTATTTCTTCAGCTTCTTTATTTTCTTTTTGATCTTCAGCCTTAGATTTTAAATTTAAGTAAAGAATTACTGAAGCTACTCCAAGCAACAGAATTAAAATAACTAAAAATATAGCCTCCATGAATCACTTTATATCATATATAAAATATGTAATGGAATTATTATTAATATTTAAAATTATTATTGGTATAGGAATGCTAGTTGGTCTTTATGCAATCCTTCGAAACCTAGATATTATTAAGATTATTCTTATTTATTGGAAAGATTTAATTCTTAGAAAGTAATCTAGCTAAACTTTGAAGTGATTTATTTTTAGACGATAATTTAGATATCATCATGCAAGCTTCCGATTTTAAAATCTCACCATCTTTTAAAACTCTTAAATTATTAGCTTTTAAAGTCTCTCCCGTTGAAGTGATATCAGTAATTATTTCTGATGAACCAGTAAAAGGATATGCCTCTGTGGCACCTAAACTATCTACTAATTTAAATTGAGTAACCCCTTTAGAAAATAAAAATTCTCTTGTTAAATTTGGATATTTAGTTGCGACTCTTAATCTTTTCTTTTTCTTGTCTCTAAACTCAAATGCTATTTCCTCTAAATCAGCAATAGTTTGAACATCAATCCAAGGATCTGGAATTGCAACTACTAACGTAGCCTTCCCAAAATCATATTTTTTAATAACATTTATTTTCTTTTGAATATTTATTTCACTTTCTTTTAATAAATCAAAACCAGAAAATCCTAGGTCTATCGAACCATCTCCAAGTCTTTCTATAATTTCTCTTGCATGAAGATATAAAATTTTAACATTTTTCTTTTGCTTAATTGAACCTAATAAATCTCTTTCTCCTCTTTCTGAAATTAGATTTAATTTATTTTTTTTAAATATGTTTAATACATCCTTTCTAAGTCTACCTTTACTAGGAATTCCAATATTTAAAATATTCTTCTTCATTAATAATTTAAATTTAATGCCGCCCCAACTGCTGGTATTTGTTTTTTTGATCCAAGATCAGAAATTAATCGATCATAACGACCACCATTAATAATATTTTTTAATTTATTTTTTGATTTAACATCAATTTTAAAAACCATTCCTGTGTAATATTCCAATTGTCGTCCAAAAGAAGTTGAAAATACTACATTTAATTTTGAAACTTTGTTATTAGAGACAGGAAAATATCTTTGATCAACCACCAAATTAATTCTATTTTTTTTAAAAAATTTGTTTAACTCAGATGCAGCCTCATTGATTGGGCATTTGATTTTTAAGAAGTCTTTAATAATTTTTGAAACACCTTTACCTTTACTAGCTCTTCTTGGATCTTTAATTTTGTTATCAAATCGATCCAATATCTCATTTATAGTTCTACCTGCTATTACATTTGATAAATCTTCTTTTAGCATTTTTAAATAACGCTTTTTATCTATTTCAACGATAGTTGGATCTACATCAGAGTTTGTCTCTAATCTTTTTAAAAGATCATTAAAGTAATCTTCTCTCCAAAAATGTCTTGATAATCTTAACTTCCATCTTTTTGGAATATCTAGTTTTGAAATTAACAAATTAAATATCTCAACATTTCCTATTGTTAATTTACCTGAAGAATATTTAATATTTTGAAGAGATTTTAGTGAGGTATTGATAATTTCTTTATCATCATTTTTTTCATCTTTAGATCCTAGAATTTCAAATCCAATTTGATCTCGAATAATAGAATTACTTTTATTTTCAGATTTTCTATAAGCTTGACCACTATAAAAAATTTTTTCTTTTCCTTTTAGATTATTCTCTAAGTATCTTAAGCAAGATGCAATTGTTAAATCTGGTCTAAGACATAACTCACTTCCATTTTGATCAGTAAAAGAAAAAATAAATTTTCTAAAGTTTTCACCTGATCTTTCAACAATGTGATTAGCCTCAATAACTGATGGTAAATCTATATATTTGTAACCCTTAGATTTCACTGATCTAAGAATGTTTTCAGATAAGTTTTTTGATTTCATCTATTAAATTTGATTTTGGGAATGTTTTGTTATTTTCACCTTTAACACCTTTAAGATTTTTTATCGTTACTGTACCTTCATTAAATTCATTATCGCCACATATAACTGCTATATTTAATTCACGCTTATTTGCTAATGTTAATTGCTTACCTAAATTTTTCTTTGTATCTAAAAAAATTTCTGCATTAATACTATTTTCTCGTAATTGATCTACTATTTCATAATAATTTTTTAGGTATTTTTCATCCATCACACAAACTAAAACAGGTTTTTTAACATCCACTTTAATCTGATCTAATTGTAAAAGCGCAAATAACAATCTATCCACGCCAAAACTAATTCCTGTACCTGGAATATCTACCCCTTTAAATCTTGAGATAAGCTTAGCATAAGAACCTCCAGAACAAATGCTGCCAATATCAACTTCTTTTCCTTTATTATTCGTGACTTTAAAATTCAGGTTAGTTTCAACAATAAAATCAGAATAATAAGCTAAACCTCTAACAATAGTAAAATTGGTTTGTACTTGCTCTGTATTAGAACCAAATCCTAAAATTTCAAAAACTTCTTCCAACTCTTTAATCCCTTCTTGAGACAATGGATTCTTTAAATTTTTTTTTAATTGTTTTAAGTCTTTTATTTTTAAGAAATTTAATATTTGTGATGCTTGTTCATCAGTTAGATCAGCACCTTTTGTGACTGCACCGCTCACATCTTTTCTCTCTTTTTTAAGAAGATCTTCAACACCTTTTAATCCAAATCCAGGTTTGTCTAATTTATCAATAGCTCTAATTACTTTTAATTGCTTATTTTCAGATATTTTTAAATCATCAATTAAACCTTGAACAATTTTTCTATTACTAATATTGATTGCGAATTGATCTTTATTCAAACCACAATCTAAGAGTGTACTTGAGATTAAATTGCAAAGTTCTGCATTAGCTTGAGCTGAATTGACATTTCCAACAATATCAAAATCAGCCTGCACGAACTCTCTGTATCTTCCATTTCCTGCTTTTTCGTTTCTAAATACATTCTGAATTGCGTATCTTTTGTAAATTGATGGAAGCTCTTGGTTGTTTTGAGCAACAAATCTGGCTAAAGGACTAGATAGATCATATCTAAGTGTAATATTTTTATCGCCATCTTTGAATAAGAATACATCAGACATAGGGTTATCCTCGTCCTCTGCTAAAAACGAACCAATATTTTCGCTGATCTCAAAAGAAGGAGTCTCTAATGGTTCAGCTCCAAATTTTAAAAAATTTTTTTCAATCACTTTTAAAAGTTGTTTTTTTAAAACTAACTTTTTATTCCAACGATCTTCAAATCCAGATGGTAAGGAAGGATTGAGTTTTTTATCTTTTTCCATTTTAGTGGTACTTTGGGTAGGTTACGCTCCTACGACTTCGGATCCACAAACCGACGTGATACTATTTCACCACCAAAGCTTATCCTTTAGTTATTATCTTATTTTATGTGGAATGAAAATTATAATATAAATAAATAGCCTAATGGCTATGAAAACAGTTTCTGTGAGTACCTTTATAAGTAATTCTGTATGTAATATTTATATTCATGAACAGCGTTTTAGACAAAAATTATTAATATTCAAGGCTTAAATAAAAAAAGGACGTTAATCTACTAAATGTAGAGGTAACGTCCTTTAAAAATTTTAGGAAAATTAGTCTATTTTTTTTAAATTTACTGCAGAAGGACCTTTAGGACCGTCTTCTAATGTGAATTCAAGTTTATCACCTTCATTAAGAAATCTCATTCCAGCAGCTTTTACAGCTGAAGCATGTACAAAGGCATCTTTCTCTTTGTCGTCTCTCTCTATAAAGCCATATCCCTTTTTACCATTATACCATTTTATTTTACCTTGTAGTGTACTCATCTTATTTCTTCGTCCTTTTGTTATTTATTATATTAATTAAGTTAATTTCTTTTACAGGTATTTCAAGATCAAACTTTGTGGTGGTGGCTGAGGAAGGATTCGCACCTCCGACACAAGCCTTTTCAGGGCTCTGCTCTACTCCTGAGCTACTCAGCCTTATTTATCCTCTAAAGATAATTCTTCCTTTAGTAAGATCGTAAGGTGTCATCTCCACAGTTACATTGTCGCCTTGAAGAACTCTAATTCTGTTTTTTCTTAACTTACCTGCTGTGTGAGCTGTAACTGTATGACCGTTCTCTAGCTTAACTCTAAACATTGCATTCGGAAGAAGGTCTATCACAGTCCCCTTGAATTCAAGTAAGTCTTGTTTTGACAAATTTATTTTCTCCTTATTCTTTTTAATACTGATTGAGCATGCCCAACCAGGCCTTCATAATTTGCAAGTGTTATAACTGATGGTCCAAGACTTTCAATACCCTTTTTTGATAGGTTTATGTATGAAATTCTTTTGTAGAATTCGTTTACACTTATACCACTCGAGTATTTTGCTGATCCATTAGTTGGTAAAATATGGTTTGAACCCACATTATAATCCGTCATAGCCATAACTGCATATTTTCCTAAACAAATTGATCCTGAATTTTTTATTTTTGAAACAATAGATTTATAGTTTTTAACATTTAACTCTAAATGCTCTGGAGCTATTTTGTTAACAATATTTAGAATTTTTTTATCTGTATTTACATGCATTAAAATTCCATTATTTTGTAAACTTCTCTTAGCAATAGACTCTCTTGGAATTTCTTTTAATTGTTTAATTATTTCAGTTTTAACTTTATTTAATAAGTTTTTATCTTTCGAAATTAATATGCACTGTGCAAGATGATCATGCTCTGCTTGACCTATTAAATCACTTGCAACCCATTCTGGATTAGAATACTTGTCACCAACTATTGTAACTTCAGAAGGACCAGCAGTCATGCCCTCAATTCCAACATCTCCGAAAACTTCTTTTTTTGCAGCTGCAACGTAAGCATTTCCAGGCCCTACAATTTTATCAACCTTTTTAATTTTTTTTGTGCCATAAGAAACTGCAGCAATAGCAGATGGTCCACCAATTGAATAAATTTCCTTAATTTTACATTTTTTGGCAGCATATAATACTGCAGGATTTTGTTTTCCTTTATATCCTGGGTTGATCATAACTATTCTTTTTACACCAGCAACAATAGCTGGAATTGCATTCATCAATACACTAGATGGATAGGATACAGTTGAACCAGGTACATAAATTGCAACCGAGTCTAATGGTAAATATTTATACTCAAGTTTATTTTTAAATTTATCAGTGTAAGAAATATTTTTAAACTTTTGTAATGAATGAAATTTATAAATCCTGTTGTAAGCAGTATCGATAGATTTTTTTACAATGAAATTTAATGATTGGATTGATTTTTGTATTTGATTTGAACTAGGCTTAATTACTGAATTTTTATTAAATTTTTTCTCATATTTTAATAAGGCTTTATCGCCATTTTTTTTAACATCTTTTATAATATTAATGACTGAAACAGAACTTGATTGAACTTTTCTCTTTCTTTGCATTAACAAATTATCTAATAATTTGTCAAAATTTTTCTTACTGCTATCTAAAACCTTCATCTTTAATTTATTTCGCTTTGATCCTCTAATATTGCTTCAATCGTTTCGGCTGTCAAAACAATATGAGAATTATTACTAAAAAAGAGATTTATTTCATAAACATCGTTATTTTTCAAACAATCTATTCCCACTAATTCCAAAACTAATTCTTGATCTGATTGATCAATATTTTTTGACTTTACCTTATCAACAAAATCAAATCTGCAGATACTATTGACTTTTTTGTCCTCATTTTCATTTTCTAATTTAATGCGCTCAATTGATAATAAAAATACCTTGTTAGATTCTAAATACTTAATGTCTGAAACTTTTACTTTAGCTCCTGAACTACAAGCTGAAATCATGTGTAATCCTTCTTTGTCTGTAGCAATAATTTTAGTTAAATATTTGTTCATCTTTTTAATCTTTTTATTTTAACACCAATATTTTTTAATTTATTTTCAATTTTTTCATAACCTCGATCTAAATGATAAATTCTATTAATTACAGATTTCCCTTGTGCAACTAAAGCTGCTAAGACAAGTGCTACTGATGCTCTTAGATCACTAGACATTACTTCTGCACCAATAAATTTTGTATTACCCTCAATATAAGCTTTATTATTTTTGGTCGTAATATTTGCACCTAATCTCTGTAATTCAGCAACATGCATAAATCTATTTTCAAAAATATTCTCTGTGATTAAACTATTTCCTTTTGCTTTACACATTAAGACCATTAATTGCGCCTGTAGATCTGTTGGAATTCCAGGAAACTCTTTTGTTTTAATATTTTTAATAGACTTAATTTTTTCTGGTCCATTAATATGAATTTTATCTTTGCTTAGTTTTAATTTAGCTCCTGTTTTTTTTAATAAATTAAGTTCTGTGTTTATTATTTTTGGATCTAAATTGTTAATTTCTAAAGTTCCTTTAGCTAAGGTAGCTGCTACACAAAAAGTACCGGCTTCAATTCTATCAGCCATCACAGAATAAATTGTTGATTTTAAAGAACTTACTCCGTTAATGGTACAAGTTCTTCCTTTCCAATTAATTTTTGCACCTGCTGAATTAAGAAAATTAGTAAGGTCTTTTATTTCTGGCTCAACAGCACAGTTTCTTAATACTGTTTTTCCTTTTGCTAAGCATGCAGCAATTATGGAATTTTCAGTTGCTCCGACAGTAATTTTAGGAAATCTAATTAGTCCACCTTTAAGTTTGCCAAAAGATTTTGCTAAAATATAACCATCTTTAATGTCATAATTCATCCCAAGTTTTTTTAAAGCTGATAAATGATAATTAACTGGTCTTGCACCAATTAGGCAACCACCTGGTAATGATGTTTTAGACTTATGATATTTTGCAACTAACGGTCCTAATACTAAAATTGAACCTCTCATTGTTTTAACTAATGAATAACTTGCAAAAGTTTTCATATTTTTATTATTTAAAATTTTTGCAGTTCTTTTATCTTTAGAAAGTTCGATTTTTGATCCAAGAGACTTAAGTAAATTTAGCATAGTACTAATATCTTTTACTCTTGGAAGATTTTTAATGGTTACCGGTAAATCAAAAAGTAATGTAGCTGCTAATATTGGCAATGATGCATTTTTAGAACCTGATATTGAAACTTTGCCCTTAATTTTGCTAGGACCATCAATCAGAAATTTGTCCATACTTACTTTTTAATTTTAGCAACCTGAATAGTTGTTTGTCCCTGATATTTACCGTTCTTAGATTTATAAGTTGTATCTGGTTGAGTTTCTGATTTAAAAAATAAAAATTGGGCTATACCTTCATTAGAATAAATTTTAGCTGGATTAGGTGTAGTGTTGCTTAGCTCTATAACTATATTTCCTTCAAATTCGTTTTCAATAGGAGTTACATTACAAATTATACCTGTTCTTGCGTAAGTACTTTTGCCAACACATATGCAAAGTACATCTTTTGGAATTCTGAAATATTCTACTGTTTTAGCTAAAACAAATGAGTTTGGAGGAATAATGCAATACGATCCCTTTTTCTCTATAAAATTGTCATCTGAAAAATTTTTTGGGTCGACTAAGGAATTATTTACATTAGTGAATATTCTATATTCGTCAGAAATTCTAACATCATAACCCATGCTACTTAATCCATATGATATTTTTCCCTCCGCAACTTGATGATCTAAAAATGGTTCAATCATATTGTGCTCTTTACACATCTTCTTAATCCACGAGTCAGGCTGAATAGACATTACTTAGATTTTTTTTTATTTTTTTTTTGAAATAGTTTTCTTTTTTTTAAATTTTTTCTTAAAGCTAAGCTCAAACGCTCATTTTTATCTTTAGAACTCATTCTTTGTTGGGATTTGTCAAAAAATCTAACGATATTGGTTTATTAGGATCTAATGGTTTTGATGTAGCTTCTTCTTTTTTTGGGCCCTCTTTAGCTAAACGTTTAGCTTTTTTTTCAGCAAGCTTTTTTTCTCTCTTAGCTTGCTTCTCCATAAGCTTGTTGCCTTTTGTAGATTTATAATCGTAGTGAATTCCCATAACATTTTTTTTAGTAGATATAGATTATTATAATTAAAAAATTAAGGCAATAATTTGAAAAAAATGCTTTATTATCAATAAATTACTAAATGTATTTTAGCTCCTGTAGTTAAATGGCATAACAAGTCATTGGTAATGACTAGTTCCCTGGTCAGTACAGGGTGGGAGCACCATTAATTTCTGTAAAATTTTTTTCTAAAAATAATTGAAATCATAATTAGTATAAAAAACGCTAAAAGAGGAACATAGATATCTGGAGAAAAGATAATATCCATTATTCCAGGAACTTCTGAATTTTGATCGATTACTTTTTCAATCCCACTTCCAATTGAAACTGCCAAAAAAATCTGGGGTATTATTCCTAAAAAAGTTGCAAATAGAAAATTTTTTACTGTTACATTAAATAATGTTGGCAATATACAGCTTATTTGCCAAGGAACTCCTCCAATAAATCTGTAAACGAGCAAATAAAAAAATTCAGATTTTTTAAATTTAATTTCAAGATTTTGGAATTTATTAAGAAATTTTTCCCTAATTAAACCTTTTAAAAAATAATTTCCAAATATATATAAAAAAGTTGCACCTACACTTAAACCAGTTACCACAACTAATGTTCCAATCCATTTCCCAAAGATAAAACCACCCATAAGTGCCACGGGAGATCCAAAGCCTAGAAAAGGAAATACCCAAAGCACTGTTAGAAACAAAAAAGAAATTGAAACCAAAAATAAATTAGAATTCTTTAACTCAATTAAATAAGATCTATTATTTCTCAAAAAATCATAAGATGTAATCTCCTGGAGACTGAATTTTGAAAAGAAAAAATATAAAAATAAACTAATAATTAATAAGTAAGATAAACCTATAAATAGTTTAATTTTTTTTGTTTTTTCCATAAATATTGTTATTTTATTCCTAAATCTTCTATTTGCTATTTCTATTATTGCTAATATAAAGGGGCAAAATTTATAAAATTTAATCAATTTATTTATGAAAAGAACATACCAACCTTCAAACAAAAAAAGAGCACGAAAACATGGTTTTAGATCTAAAATGAAAACTAAAGGTGGAAAAAAACTTTTAGCTAGAAGAAGAGCTAGAGGAAGAAAATCTTTAACTGTATCTGTGTAAATTAATGAAAAGCAAAATTGTTGCTCTTTCAAAAAACGAAGAATTTAAAAACTTACTTAAGCAAAAAAAGTCTTCAAATAAGTATGTAACTATTTTCTTTGGTAAATTAATGAATAAAGATAATAAAAAACTTAATATTAGCTTTGTAACAAAAAAGAAAATTGGGAATGCTGTTAAAAGAAATAAGATTAAAAGAAGATTAAGGAATATTTTAAACGAGGCAGTTAAAAAAATATCAATAAATTTTAATTATTCATTCCTTGTTATCGCTAAGCCATCTATGCTAAATAATGAATACAAATTAATAAAAGAAACACTATTTCAGGATTTTGAAAAAATAAAATAATGAATATTTTTACAAATATATTAATTAAAATTATCAAGGGTTATAAATATCTGATTAGCCCTCTATTTGGACATTCTTGTAGATATTTACCTACTTGTTCAGAATATAGTATAGATGCTCTTAAAGAATTTGGTCTATTAAAAGGATCATTTCTAAGTATTAAAAGAATCTTATCTTGTCACCCAATCAAATTTTTAGGTGGTGGCGAAGGTTTTGATCCTGTTAAAAAAAATACAAAAATAAAATAATATGGATACAAAAAATATAGTAGCAGCAATTTCATTATCAGCAGCAGTTATAGTTTTGTATTCACTATTTTTTGCTCCTCCACCAATTACTAAAGAAAATATGGCTGAAGGAAATAAAGTTGAGCAAAACAGCGACACACCTTCACTAGATCAAAAAGAAAATATTGCTGAAATTTCTAGACAAGAAGCTTTAAATCAAAGTGAAAGGATTAATTTTGAAAATGAGAGTATTGTTGGTTCTATTTCCCTTAAAGGTGGCGTAATTGATGATCTAACTTTTAAACAATATAATATAAGTCTAGACTCTCAAGAAAAAGTTACACTTCTTTCACCAAGAAATTCAAAAGATGGCTATTTAATTGAAAGTGGTTTTATTACATCAGATAAAAATGTTGAAATACCAAATTCAAGCTCTATTTGGAAAGTTTCAGGAAATAATAAGTTAACAGATCAATCTCCTATAAAAATATCTTGGACAAATGATCAAGGTATAACATTTGAAAAAGAGATTACCTTAGATGACAAATATTTATTTTCAATTAAACAAAGTGTAATCAATCCTACAGATAAAAAATATGATTTTTATACTTATGGGCAAATCATTAGAAATGAAATGCCAGATATATCCAACTTCTATATCCTACATGAAGGATTAGTAGCAACACTTGATGATGAACTTATTGAAGAAGATTACGATGATATACAAGAGAATAAATTTTCAAGAATAGCTCAAAAAGGATGGTTAGGGATTGGAGATAAATACTGGGTAACTTCGCTAATTCCACCTAGAGAAAAAGAATTTAAAACAACATTTGATTATAAAGATAAGTTCAGAGCAAATTTTGTTTCAACAGAGCCATTGGAACTTAATGAAAATTCATTGATTGAAGAAAACTTACAAATAATTGTAGCTGCAAAAAGAGTTGATGTAATTGATGGATATGCTGAGTCTTTAAACATTGATAAATTTGACTTAACAATTGATTGGGGATTTTTATACTTTATTACCAAACCATTATTTTTTGGAATAGATTATTTCTTTAAGTTACTTGGAAATTATGGCTTGGCTATTATAGCAATTACAATTTGTATTAGATTGGCATTTTTCCCACTTGCAAACTTTTCGTTTAGAAGCATGGCAAAAATGAAAGCCTTACAGCCTGAAATGGCAAGACTTAAAGAGTTACACAAAGATGACAAAATGAAATTGCAACAAGCAATGATGGCTCTTTATAAAAAAGAGAAAGTAAACCCAATGTCTGGTTGTTTACCAATACTTGTACAAATTCCAGTTTTCTTTGCTTTATACAAAGTTTTATTTGTAACGATTGAAATGAGACAAATGCCTTTTTATGGCTGGATACAAGATTTATCTGAGAGAGACCCTACCTCTTTGTTTAATCTATTTGGATTATTGCCTTATGATGTACCATCATTTTTAGTTATTGGAGCATGGCCTGTTGCAATGGGTGTTTCTATGTGGGTTCAACAAAAATTAAATCCTGCACCAACAGATCCGATGCAAGCAAAAATATTTATGTTCTTTCCATTATTCCTAACGATAATTTTGGCACCTTTCCCAGCAGGATTGGTAATATATTGGACAGTGAATAATATCTTAACTATGGCACAACAAGTTTTCATAATGAAACGAACCACCGTTAAAACAACAACTTAATGTTGGATATAAAAGAAGAAGAATTAAAAACAATTCTACCGCTAGATGGTCCTTCAACTGAGGAAGTAAAAAAATATTTAGAAAAATATAATGATGAATATATTGTTATTAAATGTGGTGGTAGTGTTTTAATTGATCAAAATCTTTTTGATATTTTTATTCAAGATATTTCAACATTAAATAAACTAGGGTTTACTCCTATAATTGTTCATGGCGGTGGAAAAAGAATAAATAATAAACTTGATGAAATAGGTTTGGAAAGTAAATTTATAAAAGGATTAAGGGTAACTGACAAAGAAACTATTAAAGTTGTAGAAGATGTATTAATTGATTTTAATAAAGAAATTATGAATGCTCTTGATCAGCAAAATTGTAAAAGCCAGAGTATTAATTCTAAAAAAAATAATATTTTAACGGTTACCCAAGAAAATGAAGAGCTTGGTTTTGTGGGGTCTCCTATAAATATAGATCAATCAATAATAGATAAAATTATAGCAGATAAAAAAGTCCCTATTATTGCACCTTTAGGTTTAGATAAAAATGATCAAACTTACAACGTCAATGCAGATACTGCAGCTGGCTATATTGCTAAAAAAATTAACGCGAGAAGGTTAATTATATTAAGTGACGTAGAAGGTGTTTTGGATAAAAATAAAAATCTAATTCAAGAAATTAATTCAGAGTCTATAAAAGACTTAATCGATAATGAAATAATTTCTGGCGGCATGATCCCAAAAATAAATAATTGCTTAGATGTTGCTAGTAACGGAGTAAAAGGAGTTGTTATTATAGATGGAAGGAAAAATCATTCTCTTCTATTTGAACTTTTATCAGATGAAGGATCTGGAACTTTAATTAGAAAATGAAAAATTTAAGCCATATTAAAAATATTCTATTTGATTGTGATGGTGTTCTTTATAGCGACCTAAAGGCAGTATTTGGTCAAGTAAGCCAAAAAATGACTGAATATATTTCAAGTAAACTTAATGTAGATTTAAAAAAAGCCAAAGAACTTCAGACAAATTACTTCCATAAATATAACACAAGCTTAAATGGTCTAATGATACATCATGAAATTGATCCTAAAGAATTTTTAAATTTTGTTCATGATGTTGATTTATCTTTTTTAGAAAAAGATACAGCATTAAGATATGAGTTAGAGAATATAAATTTAAGAAAATTTGTTTTTACTAACGGCAGTCAAAATCATGTAAAGCATATCACTACAACCCTTGGAATTGATGACCAATTTGAGAATATATTTGATATTGTAGATGCGGAATATCATCCAAAACCAGAGGCTAAAGCTTTTGATTTAATGATAGAAAAATTCAAAATTGATCCAAAAGAAACTTTATATATCGAAGATATAGCAAAAAACTTATCGATAGGTAAAGAGCGAGGAACAGTTACTGCTTGGTTAATTAATGATGAAGAATGGGGTAAAAAAGAATCTGAAAAAGAATATATTGATTATAAAATTGAAAATCTTACTTTATTTTTAAAAGAAATAAGGTTATTAAAAAACCAATAAATTATGAGTATAGAAAACATAATAGAAGAAGCTTGGGAAAACAAAGATAAAGTTAATCAAAATTCAGATCAAAATTTAAAAGATGCTATTAATCAAGTAATAGAAGATCTAGATAGCGGTAAATCTAGAGTTGCTGAAAAAATTGATGGTGAATGGGTAACTCATCAACACTTAAAAAAAGCAATTATGCTAAGTTTTAGAATCCATGGTATGGAAACTTTAGATGGTCCCTACTCAGCTTGGAGAGATAAAGCTCATTTGTTAAAAGGAAAAACAGCTGGATGGTCAAACGCTGATTTTGAAAAAGCAGGTTTTAGAATGGTACCTAATACTGCAATGAGAAAAGGATCATATGTTGCTAAAAATGTAGTTCTAATGCCGAGTTATGTAAATATTGGTGCATACATAGATGAAGGAACAATGATGGATACTTTTAGCCGTGCAGGTAGTTGCTGTCAGATTGGAAAAAATTGTCATATTTCAGCTGGAACTGGTATTGGTGGAGTTTTAGAACCAGCACAAGCACTTCCGACTATTATTGAAGATAATGTTTTTATAGGCGCTATGTCAGAAGTTGTGGAAGGTGTAATTGTTGGCGAAGGTTCAGTGCTAAGTATGGGTATGTATATTGGTCAATCAACTAAAATTGTTAATAGAAAATCTGGTGAAGTAACTCGTGGTAAAATACCTCCCTACTCTGTAGTTGTTCCTGGATCGTTACCAGACAAAAATAATCCCGCTGCGCCGTCATTATATTGTGCAGTAATCATCAAACAAGTAGATGAAAAAACAAGATCTAAAACATCAGTAAACGATCTTTTAAGAGATTAAAATGCAAACCATTAATGAATTACAATTAGCTAAAGAGCTAATTCGTTACCCGTCTGTAACACCAATAGATGCTGGGGTAATGAAGTTCTTAGAAAAAAAATTAAAGAAACTTGGGTTCAAAACTAAAATATTAGAGTTTAAAGAAAAAAACAGTAAATCAGTTAAAAATCTTTATGCAAGACTTGGGTCTAATAGTCCAAATTTTTGCTACGCTGGTCACTTAGATGTTGTGCCTGCTGGAAATTTAAAAAATTGGACGGTAAATCCTTTTAGACCCTCAATTAAAAAAGGACATTTAATTGGAAGAGGAGCAAATGACATGAAAAGCTCTATTGCAGCATTTGTTTCTGCTGTCAGTATTTTTGTTAAAAATAAAAAAAAATTTAATGGTTCTATAAGCTTACTAATTACAGGTGATGAAGAAGGAGTTGCTATTAATGGTACAAAAAAAGTTGTCGAATACTTAAAAAAAAGAAAAGAAAAAATTAATTTTTGTTTGGTTGGAGAACCAACTAATCCAAATAAATTGGGAGAAATGATTAAAATTGGTCGAAGAGGAAGTATGACTGGTAGACTTTCAGTCATAGGTATTCAGGGTCATGTTGCTTATCCTCATAGGGCTAACAATCCATCGACTGCTCTTGTTCAAATATTAAAAGAATTGAAAGAAATTAAATTTGATAAAGGAACAAAAGACTTTCAACCAACAAACCTAGAGGTTACAAGAATAAATATTGATAATATAGCTGACAACGTGATTCCAGGTTTGGCTAATGCAACTTTTAATATTAGGTTCAATAACAAACATTCATCGAATTCAATTAAGACAAAAATAAATAAAATATTAAAGAAAATTTGTCATAAAAATAAATCAAATTACAAAATTGAATATAGTGTATCTGGTGAAGCTTTTTTAACTAAACCAAACCGAACTACATATATGATCCAAGATATAATTAAAAAGATTACTAAAATTAAGCCTGAACTATCAACAACAGGAGGCACATCTGATGCAAGATTTATTAGAAAAATTGCACCTTGTTTGGAATTTGGTTTGGTTGGAAAAACAATGCATAAAGTAGATGAAGCAGTTTCTTTAAGTGATTTAAAAAAATTAACTTTAATTTATTCAAATATTTTAAAGAATTATTTTAAGTGAAAACAGCTTTAATTACTTCAGATACATATCAAAATCACAATACAGGAGATGGACATCCTGAAAAAATAGATAGAGTTGCAGCTGTTATTGATAATTTTAAAAAATTAGATAACAAAAATTTAATATGGAAAAAGCCATCAAAATTTGAAAAATCATTATTAATTAAAACACATTCCTCTGAATATATTGATCATGTCGATCGATCATACCCTCAAAATGGTTTTAATTTTTTAGATGGCGATACAGTTGTTTCCCCTGGTAGCAAAGAGGCAACAATGGACGCTGTTGGATCAATTATAACAGCGATTGATGGTGTGGAAGAAAAAGAATTTAAAAATGCTTTTTGTGCAGTGAGACCCCCAGGTCATCACGCAGAAAAAGAAAAAGCAATGGGCTTTTGTATTTATAACAATGTTGCAGTTGGAGCTAATTATTTAATTGAAAAATATGGTTATAAAAGAATAGCTATAATTGATTTCGATGTCCATCATGGGAATGGAACTCAAAATATTTTTTTCAATAATGAAAAAGTTTTATATATTTCTACACATCAATTTCCATATTATCCAGGTTCAGGATCAGAAAAAGAGATTGGAAAATTTAATAATATTTTAAATATTCCACTAGAAGCAGGAACCACTGCTACAGAATATTTAAATGCTTATGAACTGGTATTAAAGAAATTAAAAGAATTTAAACCAGAATTTCTACTGTTTTCTGCAGGTTTTGATGCTCATATTGATGATCCATTAGCACAATTAAAACTTAGTGCGGAAGATTATTATACAATTACAAAAAGAACTTTAGAAATTTCAAAATCATTTTGCAAAGGTAATGTAGTATCTATACTAGAAGGTGGATATGATTTAAAAGCACTACAAGATAGTACTCAAAGACATGTTGATGCTCTTTTAGAATTTAATTGATAAATCCTAGGAAAACTCTAAATAAAAAAATCTTTATGAAATTATATAAAATTAAAAAATCTGATATCGATAAAAGAGGTAGAGGACTTTATGCTACTAGAGATATCAAAGAAGGTACCAAAATAATTGATTACGTTGGTAAACTAATTACAAAAAAACAAACAGAAGAATCTGATAAGTATGACAATGGTAAACCAATCTATTTATTTACTATCAATAAAAAATACGACCTTGATGGGGATTTTTCATGGAATACTGCAGGATTAATTAATCATTCTTGCGACAATAATTGTGATTATGATGGCAAAGGTCTTAAAATTTGGGTTAAAGCAATAAAAGATATTAAAAAAGGTGAAGAATTTACCTGTGATTATGGTTTTGGTTATGACGAAAATTACAAACAATTTCCATGTAAGTGTAATTCAAAAAATTGTTGTGGCTATATTGTAAGAGCGGAGTCTAGATGGCGGATAAATAAAAAATTTGCTATGAGTAATAAAAGAAATCTAATAAAAAATTCTAGATAAAAATAAGCCAGTAGGTGGTGCTGGAGGAGCACACATTGATCTTTTTTTAGATTTTAAAGCTTTATCAAAATTTTTTAAATCCCATTTCTTTTCACCTAAATATTTCAAACAACCAACCATTGATCTCACTTGCTGCTGAAGAAAAGATTGAGATTTAAATTGAATTTCTATTTTATCATTTAAAGATTTTAATTTTACAAAATCCATTGTTCTAACTGGACTTTTTGCATTACAACTTGACGCTCTAAATGTTGAGAAATCTTTAGTACCTACTAATTTTTTTGCACCTAATTTCATTAAATCTAAATCTAATTTTTTTCTTACATGCCAAACTTGGTTTTTTTCAATCACCGGTGAACTTGTTCTATTTAAAATGATATATTTATAAATTCTCTTTTTTGCAGAAAATCTTGAATGAAAATTACTATTCCTTTTTTTTATTTTAAGAATTGCAATATTTTCATTTTTCAAAAAGTGATTTATTGAGTTAATGAATTTATCTAAATTTAATAATTTATTTTTTAAATCAAAATGTGCTGACTGCTCTATGGCATGAACACCAGCATCTGTCCTACCCGATCCAACTATAGTAATATTTTCTTTTAATAATTTTCTAATTTTGTCTTGAAGTATCCCTTGGATAGTTTTATTTTTTTTTTGAATTTGCCAACCCTTATAATTTGTCCCCAAATATTCAATCAAAAGCTGATATCTAAACATTTATATCTTTGAGCCTTTTTTTATCTGCGCACCTAGTATAAATTCACCAATATTTTGAGGTCTTTTCCCCTGTCTCTGAATTTCCTTCACAATAATCGATTGATTATTACCACAAGCGATTTCAAGATTATCACTCAATACAGACCCTGGATTTCCTTGAGCTCTTCCAATTTGAGCTTTTAAAATTTTATATCTTTCTCCATTAAAATTAAAAAATGCTCCTGGTGATGGATATAAACCATTTATCTTACCAATAATTTTTTCAGCATTTTCATCCCAATTAATTTGACCTTCAGTTTTTTGAATTTTAGAAGCATAAGTGGCATTCAAATGATCTTGCTCAACAAAATTTGCTTTATCCTCTAAAATATCATCTACATTATCTAAAATTTTTTCTGCTGCTAAATTTGAAAGTTTTTCACTAATTTCTAACGCGTTCAAATTTTCATTAAGTTGAATTTTATAATTATTACAAACTGGCCCAGTATCTAATTTTTCAGCGATTCTCATTATACTTATTCCAGTTTCCTGATCTAAATTCATAATAGATCTTTGAATTGGTGCGGCACCTCTCCATTTTGGCAGTAAAGATGCGTGTATATTTATAAAACCTGCTTTAGTTAAGCTTAGAAATTTTTTAGGTATGATTTGTCCGTAAGCAACAACTATTGCTAAATCGGCATCTAAACAATTTAAAAAATTATATTCCTCTTCATTGTTTAAAATTGGTGGTGTTCTGTATTCTAAATTTAAAGTTTCTGAAATACCTTGTATTGGAGACTTATTAATTTTTTGTCCTCTTTTTGATTTTTGAGGTGGCTGAGTATATACACAAGAAATATTATATCCATTTTGATATAAAGATTTTAAAATTGGTACAGCGAACATGGGCGTACCCATAAAAACTAACTTTTTTGACATTTTTTAAACTTCAGCTGTGTTGGATTTTAATTTTGAAAGTTTCTTTATGATCATTGATTTTTTTAGTTTTGAAAGATAATCGATAAACAATATCCCTTCCAAATGATCCATTTCATGCTGAATGCATGTTGCAAGCAATCCATCTGCCTTTAGTAGTTGTTTCTTTCCGTTGTAATCTAAATACTCTACTTCACATTTGCTTGGTCGATCAATTTCAGCAAATTGGTTTGGTACTGATAAACACCCTTCTTCGTAGGTTGCCTTGAGTGGATCTTTATTTTTTATAACTGGATTTACAAAGTATCTAGGCTCTTTTTTATTTTCATCCTTGCTTATATCCATCACTATAATTCTTTTTGGTATACCAATCTGAATTGCCGCAAGACCAATGCCATTAGCATCATACATTGTATCGAGCATATCATTCATTAATTTTTGCTCTTCACTTCCAACAGCTTCCACTGGTTTTGAAACTTGTCGAAGTAATTTATTAGGTTCTGTAATAATCGTTCTAATAGCCATAAAAGTTGTATGTTATTATAATTTTTATACTTTTAAAGGAAGAACTTTTAGTAATAGCTTATTTCTTATTAAATCAGCATTTATTTGATTGAGTGTATTCGAAATAAAATAAAGTCTTTTTTCATCAATATTTTCTATTTTGTCATTACCTATAATCTCAATTAAAGATAATAAAACTGTTCCAACTTCATTTGCATTTATCAACTCCACTAAATTTTCATCTAGTTCATAGGGTTTTTGTGAATACAAACTGTCATACTCATTTGGTATTTCTACTCCATCTGATTTGAGACTTTCTATAAAAATTATATCTTTAGTAGACAAGGTTTCATTACTAAAAATTATTCTATCTAAAAATTTTTTTAAATCTTCTTGTATCTCAGATTTTGAATAATCACCTCTAAAATAATTTACCCACTTAGATTGATGTAAAATATTATTATTGTACACAATTTTTTTGAACTCTGAACTCTGATTTTTTGAATAGTTATTGTAGAAACTTAAATAATCTGAAGGAACATTATCTACTTCAATTTCGTTCAAGAAGTTATTGAGCTCTATATCAAAAGCTAATCCAATTTTATTATCCTCAAATAGCTGCTTCAACAACTGTAAAAATTTCAATTTTAATTCTGGTTCACTCGTTAAAAGTGCTCTTTGATAAATTAATGCTCTTGCTTCTACTGGAGACAGCAACTTGTAAGTATCAGTTGCGCTTAATAATTGTTCAATATTAAATTGAAATTTTTTATAATATTCAAACAAGTCTTTTTCTGAAAAAATTTTATAATTTGCAGCTTTTTCAATAATTAAAATTTTGTTTTGATCATTAATATCAACATTACTTAGGTCAGGTAATAAATTTGAATTTGAAAGATATTTCCAAATTAATTGTGGTGTATTTTCATTTGGTTCAAATGAAAAATCAGGATTTGTCCTATGTGCTAAATGAAACTCGAATACTGAACCTTCAGAGATTTCTTTAGATGCCTCCTCAATATAACCAAATAGGTAATTCATTTTATTCTCAAAATATTCATCTTGAAAACCTAACTCTTTTTTAAGATCTAGAATTAATTGTGCTTCTTCATTTTTTCCATAATTAACTAAACAATATAAATTTAATTTTGATAAATATTCATCTTCAACTGGTTCTTTAATTTTTGTAAAAAATTCACAAGTCTTTTTTATATCTGTGTCTGATAAGTAGTTATCTAATAAATGTCTTGTTAATTCAGGATGAGAGCTTACAATTTGATTATTAATCAAAAATTCTTCGATAAGTTCTAAATTAGAATTTTTGATTAACCAATCAGATTTAAACTTTAAAAATTCATTTTCAGTAATATTTTGATTAGGATAATGAGCGTTAGTTAATAATGAGACTTCCATAATTTCTAAAGCATCATTAGAAAGATTAATTTTCTCTAAACTATCAAACAAGCTTTTTAACTTTTGACCATCAGAATTCGTCCACATATCAATAGTCAAACCATGTTCTTCAGGATCATATAATCCTACGATTTTGACTTCTTTTGATATCAAATTTTCATCTAATTCTATAGAGCCAGTATTTTTATCTGACTGCATATCAAAAACACTAATTTGATCGTTATTATTTTCACCTTGCGAAGTAACGATTTCTTCAACAGTTTCATTTTCTTTTTTTTCAAGATTCCAAATATCAATTGGATTATCTTCTGCATGAATAGGATTTAAAAAAACTAGATAGATAAAAAATATAAAAAAAAATTTTTTATTTAACAATTTTAAAATTTTCATTTGGAATAATTTTTTCTATTTCCTTTTTAGGGGCAGGAAAATCAATTGAATTAAGAATAAAAACAACACCAAGAACAATTACTAGTCCAAAAATAGATTTAACAACTAGTCCAATTATACTTTTTTTGCTCGAACTTGTATTTTTGTTGAATTGCATATAACTTTAGTTAATTTCAAATTAAGACATATTTGTGTTTTTTCAATATTTAAACTTATGAAATCAAAAAAAAATCTTGTTTTTTTAGGTATGATGGGTTCTGGAAAGAGTTCTATAGGCTCTTTAGTTGCCAAAAAATTTAAATTAAATTTTGTAGATATAGATAAAGAAATTGAGAAAAATTTAAATACAACAATTAGAAAAATATTTGAAACAAAAGGAGAAGAATATTTTAGAAAAATTGAAGAAAAAACTACACTTAAAAAATTAAAACTTAATTCTACTGTAGTCTCTCTAGGAGGAGGGGCTTTTACAAATAAAAATATAAGAAATGAGGTTTTAAAAAATCATTATTCATTTTGGTTAAATTGGAATGAAAAAATTTTAATTGAAAGAATTAAAAATAGCAAAAAAAGACCTTTAACAATTAATGCTACAGATAGCGATTTAATTGATTTAATCAAAAAAAGGGCTAACATTTATTCTAAAGCATTATATGAAATCAAATGTGATAATCTCACAAAAAATGAAATCGTAGACAAAATTAAAGAAATTTATGAAACCAATTAAATTAAAAATTGAAACAAAAACACAAAAATATCCAATAATAATTGGATCAAATTTAATTACTAACTTTTCAAAAATAATTAAGAATAATTCTTTAATATTTAATCAATGTCTTCTCGTAGTTGACAAAAATGTGCCAAAAAAATTTATCACTAAAATAAAAAACTCATTAAAAAAAAAGAAAATATATATATGTTTTTTTAGTGCTAGCGAGGCTAATAAAAGCTTTGGTATTATAAATAAAATTCTAGAAATTTTATTAAATAAAAACTTCTCTAGAGATGACTGCTTAATTTCAATAGGTGGGGGTATTACAGGTGATGTAAGTGGTTTTGCATCTAGTATCTTTAAAAGAGGTATGAAATTTATAAATATACCAACAACACTTTTATCCCAAGTAGATTCTTCGATAGGTGGTAAAACTGGTATTAATTCAAATTATGGAAAAAACCTGATTGGTAGTTTTTATCAACCAAACTTAGTTATATCAGATGTTGATTTTCTTAAGTCGCTCCCAAAAAGAGAGATTATTTGTGGATATGGTGAAATTTTAAAACATTCTTTAATTAGAGATAAAAATTTTTTTAAATTTTTGAATAAAAATGTAAGTAAAATTACTCAACTGACTTCTCCATTTATTGAAAAAGCAATTTATGAAAGCTGCAAAATTAAAAAGAGTGTAGTTGAAAAAGACGAGAAAGAAAAACATTTAAGAAAAGTTCTAAATTTTGGACATACATTTGCTCATGCTTATGAGGCGAGTCTAAATTACAGTAAAAAACTAAATCATGGTGAGGCGGTAATTTTAGGTATGAAAACTGCGTTGAGTTTTAGTCTAAGTTTAAAAATGCTTAAAAAAAGAGATTACAATCTAATATTAAATCATATCAATAGTTTAAATCTATCAATATCCGTTAATAAATTTTTTACAAAAAAAAATTTAAATAAAATATTATTTTTCATGGCAAAGGATAAAAAAAATAAATCCCAAAAAATTAATTTGGTATTGTTGAAAAAAATTGGATCTCCACAGATAAATAATGAATATTCAAAAGAAAAATTAAAAAAATTTTTTACCAATTACTTAAGATAGCTGAATTTGAATTGAGTGTATAGTTTCTTTTAGCTCTTTATCTAATACTTTATAAATTTTTTTATTACTTTCAATTCTATTCATATTTTTTAGCTCATCTGAAACTATATTTAATTTTAAATGATATTTACCCTCTTGATTACCTTTATGATTTTTATGAAGAAAAGATTTATCTTCGATTACTATATTTTGAATATTTATTTGATCTGATAATTTTTTTTTTATAATTGCAATTAATTCATTAATATCCATATAGTAATTATTATATCATGAAAAATATTTGTGACTGGAATAATTGTAATGAAATTGGTGAATATAAGGCACCAATTGAGAAGGATAATAGCAGAAAATATAGAATGCTCTGTCTAGAACATGTTAAAGAGTTTAACAAAAACTGGAATTATTTTTCAGGAATGAGTGACAATCAAGTAATCAATTTTTTAAAATCAGATATGACTTGGCATAAACCTACACAGAACTTTAGTTCCTCAGATAATTTTTTTAAAGTTTTATGGAACACAACTTTAAAGGATGAATTTGATAAAGATAAATTTAATGGAGATTATAACCATATGCGTCAATTTAAATTTGATCATAAAGATATTAAAGCATTTGGAATATTGGGAATATCCGTAGGTTTAAAGTGGCAAAAAATACAAGAAAAATTCAAAGTGCTTGTTAAAAAATTTCACCCTGATATGAATGCCGGAAATAAAAAATACGAGGAGAAATTAAAACTAATAACTTTAGCCTACACACAGCTGAAAAATACTTATAGGGAAAAAATTGACACCAAATCTTAACGTTCAACCTGATATAAAAATTTCTTTAAAACAATCTTTTGGAATAGATTCTGAAATGGAAGTGGATGCTTTTTCAAAAAGAAGTGAATATGTACCTGAAATAGATAAAAATTATAAATTTGATAGAGATACTACTCTTGCAATCATTTCAGGTTTTGCGTTTAATAAAAGAGTATTGGTACAAGGATATCATGGAACTGGAAAATCAACACACATAGAACAAATAGCTGCAAGACTAAACTGGCCTTGTATTCGTGTAAATTTAGACAGTCACGTAAGTCGAATAGATCTAATAGGTAAAGATGCAATTGTGCTTAAAGATGGAAAACAAGTAACACAGTTTAATGAGGGTATTCTACCATGGTCAATTCAAAACCCAGTTGCTTTAGTATTTGATGAGTATGACGCTGGAAGGCCTGATGTTATGTTCGTTATTCAAAGAGTGTTAGAGGCTGAAGGAAATTTCACTCTACTAGATAAAAATAAAGTAATTAGTCAAAATAAATATTTTAGATTATTTGCTACATCTAACACTGTTGGACTTGGAGATACGACCGGACTTTATCATGGAACTCAACAGATTAACCAAGGTCAAATGGATAGATGGAATATAGTAACAACATTAAACTATCTAAGTCTAGATAGAGAAATGGATATAGTTTTATCAAAAAATAAAAATTTAAATAATGCTAAGGGAAAAGAAAAAGTATCTAACATGATTAAAGTAGCATCCTTAACCAGAAAAGGTTTTATTGCTGGAGATATCTCTACTGTAATGAGTCCAAGAACAGTTCTTCACTGGGCTGAAAATTCTGAAATTTTTAAAGATACTGGTTATGCTTTTAGAGTAACCTTTTTAAATAAGTGCGATGATATTGAGAAAAATACGATCGCAGAATATTATCAAAGATGTTTTGGTGAAGAGTTGCCTGAATCTTTGATCAATATTCAAATTTAAATGAGCAATAAAGAGACAAATTTAAAAGAAAAATTTAGAATTGCTTTATCTTCAACAGCAAAAGTTATTGCTAACGATATTGATATAAACAATAAACCCTCTGAAGATAAAAAGACCAAAGACATTTCATCTTTTGAAATAAATGATCTAACTAGTCCGAGTGATTTTATAAAATTAAGAGCTGAAACAGACTCTTCAGCACTTAAAAAAAGATTTTCAAATGAAAAAATTTATAGGAAAAATTTACCTACCAACACATCTTCTAGATCTTTATATAATATAGCTGAAAAGATTAGATATGAAGCTCTAGGGGGTAAAATGTTAAAAGGAATTCAAAAAAATTTTTCTGAAAACTATTCCCAAATAATTAATCGTAAAAGAAAAGATCAGCTTAAAAATAAAGAAGATGTTCCTGTTGCTGAAGCATTTGAGCTTTATATGCTTAAAAATTTTCATAATATAGATCTAAATCCTTTAACATCTAGAATGCTTAATTTTTGGGAAAAAGATTTTGAGCAATCAATAAAGCAACATAAAGATTTTTTGATAAATAACCTAGAAAATCAAAATACATATAGTTCAAAATTTTCTCAAATATTGGAAGAAATGGATATTTTTCAAAATAATGAGGAAGATCAAGAGGAAGAAGAAAATCAAGATCAGGGTCAAGATAATCCCTCAAATGATGACCAAAATAAAGACAATGAAGATAAGAAAGATGAAAATGATGAACAGCAAACAGAAGCATCTGTCGATGCTGATTATAGTATAGACGAGTTTAATTTAGATGAACAGTTATCTGATGTTGAGTCTGATGAACAAAACTCTGAACAAGTAATTCAAAAAAAAATTGATAATATAAATCTTGATTATAAAATATTTACTACTCAATACGACGAGGTTGTTAAGGCTGAAAATCTAGAAAATGCAGATGAAGCTACTAAACTTAGAAAAAATTTAGATCAACAGTTAATTGGTTTCCAAGATGTGATTACAAAGTTAGCCAATAAACTTCAAAGACAATTACTTGCAAAACAAAATAGGGCTTGGGAATTTGATTTAGAAGAAGGCTTACTTGATAGTTCAAAGTTACCTAGAATAATAATGGACCCATACAATTCTTTGTCATTTAAAAAAGAAAAAGATCTAGATTTTAAAGATACAGTTGTAACTTTACTTATTGATAATTCTGGATCAATGAGAGGAAGACCAATAACTATTGCTGCTATTTGTGCAGATATTTTATCAAGAACACTTGAAAGATGTTCGGTCAAAGTTGAAATTTTAGGATTTACAACAAAAAACTGGAAAGGTGGACAGAGTAGAGAATTTTGGACTAAAAATTCAAAACCAAAAACTCCTGGGAGACTTAATGATTTAAGACATATTGTATATAAAGGTGCGGATACACATTGGAGACAGGCGAAAAATAATTTAGGTCTAATGTTAAAAGAAGGTTTGTTAAAAGAAAATATCGATGGAGAAGCTATTTCTTGGGCATACAACCGTATTAAAAAAAGAAAAGAAGAAAGAAAAATTTTAATGGTAATTTCAGATGGAGCTCCAGTCGACGACTCTACACTTTCAGTAAATTCTGGAGACTTTTTAGAAAAACATTTAAAGAAAATGGTCAAATTTATCGAGAATAAATCAGATATTGAAATTTTAGCTATTGGTATTGGCCATGATGTTTCCAGATATTACGACAGAGCTATAAAAATTACTGATGTAAATGAATTAGGAGATGTAATGATATCTCAACTTAGTTCTTTGTTCGAAACAAAGAAAAAATTTCATTGAATATTAAATAAATCTTTATTTCTCCATTTAATTATTACTTCTGCACCAGATCTTGTTTTAGAGTTTCTACATATTACAGAAGCAAAATTTTTTTCTAACAAAGTTTTTCCTATAAATAAACCTAAACCAAGTCCTGTTTTTGATTTATCTTGAGGATTATTTGATTTTAAATATGGTTCTCCTATTTTTGACAAAATATCTTTTGGATAACCTGGACCATCATCTTCAATACTTACTTCGGTAAATTCACTATCACTCTTTAAATTTATGAAAACATTATCATCAGAAAATTTATTAGCATTACCTATGAAATTTCTTAATCCATAGACAATTTCTATAGATTTAACTATTTTTTTTGAGTTAGAATCTTGGTCAAAATTAAAAATAAACTTCTTGTTACTTATCTCTTTAAATGAATTTAAAATTTCATTTAAATAATCTTTAATTGAAATATCCTTATCAATAAAATCATCTTCCTCGTCTGGATTTAAAGATAACTTTTTTAATATTTCATTACATCTTTCAACTTGACTAGATAATAAATTGATATCTTTTTCTACGTCCTTGTTACCTTCGAATTGTTTTAGTAATTCTTGGGTAATTATTTTTATGGTTGAAAGCGGTGTTCCCAATGAATGAGCAGCTGCAGCTGCTTGACCACCTAAGGACAATAGCTCATGTTCCTTAGCCATTACTTCTTCCATTTTAGTTAGAGCTTCTTTTCTTAACCTGGACTGAGTTCCAAAAGTCATTGCAAAATAATTTAAAAAAACAAGAGCGATAATCAAAGCGATTGGGATAGAGTAATAATAATACGGACTTACATGAAAATGATCACTAAGTGGAGAAGGTAAGTCTGTGGAATAAAAAGTTAAAAATATAATTGAAAAAGATGTTAATAACACAAGCATGGTATTAGTTCTAAAACTTAAATTAGAAGATGAAAATACACTTGGAATAATTATAAAAATAACAAAGGGATTAATAATTCCACCTGATAGATAAAGTAAAATAGCAAGTTGTAAAATATCAATTACTAAAAAAATTAAAGCTGATCTATCTGATAATTGAGTTTTTTTATAAATAAAAATTAAATAAAAATTACTTACGATCCCAATAAATATAACTAAATTTGAACTTATAAAATCAAATTTGAAATTTAATACAAAGTATACAAAATTAACTGCAATTAATTGTCCAATTATTCCAATCCATCTTAAAGTAATATAGGTAGATTTTTTAAAAGAATGGTGTTTAGAAGTTTCAAAAAACTTCATTTTTAAATATCAAGATTTTTTACATTAATAGCATTTGAAACTATAAAATCTTTTCTTAACCCAACATCATTTCCCATTAATGTATGTATAAGACTTTGATCTTTTTTAAGATCTTTTGAGTACTGAACTTGAAGCAAATTTCTAGTTTCTGGATCCAAAGTTGTATTCCATAACTCTTCTGGATTCATTTCACCAAGACCTTTAAATCTTTGAATGTTCATTTTTGATTTTTCTAAATCTAAGGCATTAGAATATTCTTTTGAACCCTTTTTTAATTTTTTTAATTCCTTATTGTTGTTTACGATATGACTCTCTAATTCTTTTTCATCTTTAATATAAATACCTTTTGAACCTTTATTAATTTTAAATAATGGTGGTTGAGCTAAGTAAACATGACCATTTTCAATCAATTTATTAAATGGTTTGTTATTAAAAAAAGTTAATAACAAGGCTCTTATATGAGAACCATCAACATCCGCATCGGTCATTATAATTATTTTACCATATCTTAAATCTTTTAAATCTATTTCCTGAGCTTTAGGATCAAGTCCTAATGCATTAATTAATGTCACGATCTCATTTGAAGATATCATTTTTGCAAGAGCCTTTGTTCTTGAGTCAGAGCCATTACCATTGCCATTGCCATTTTTTTTTAAACTTATATCTTCAACATAAGTGTTTAAAATCTTACCTCTTAGAGGTAAAACAGCTTGATTAGCTCTATTTCTTCCTTGTTTAGCTGACCCACCGGCTGAGTCTCCCTCAACTATAAACAATTCAGTGCCCTCTTGTTTTCCTATCTGACAATCAGCTAATTTTCCCGGTAGTCCACTTAATTCAAGAGCTCCCTTTCTTCTTACATTTTCTCTAGCTTTTCTAGCAACATCTCTTGCCATAGCTGCTTGAATAACTTTGGCTAAAACTATTTTAGCAATCGAAGGATTTTGATCAAACCATATTGATAATTTTTCATTAACTAATGTTTCAACAATCATCCTTACTTCTGAAGAAACTAACTTATCTTTAGTTTGTGAAGAAAACTTGGGATCAGGAATTTTAGTTGAAAGCACACAGGTTAACCCTTCTTTAATATCGTCCCCTGAAATTGCTAATTTATTTTTTTTTAATAAATTATTTTCATTAGCATATTTATTTACAACTCTTGTGAGAGCACTTCTAAAACCCAATAAATGCGTTCCACCATCTTTTTGATAAATATTATTAGTGTATGGATATATATCTTCTGCATAACCAGCATTCCATTTTAAAGAACACTCTATTTCAATATTATTTTTTTTTCCTTCAATGTAAATGGGTTTTCGAAATAGATCATTACCATTTTTATTTTGTAATTTTTCTCTTTTTTCATCTAAAAAATCTACAAACTCTAAAACACCACCATCATATTTAAATTCAGATGTTTTTTCTTTTTTTTGACTGGCGTCAGTAAAAATTATTTTAATACCTTTATTTAAGAATGCTAACTCTCTCATTCTTTTAATTAAAATATTTGCACTAAATTTAATTGACGAGAATATATCTTTAGAAGGTAAGAATGTTATTTGAGTACCTGTATTTTTAGATTTTCCAACTACTTTTAGAGGTGAATTTGCTTCACCATTTTTAAATTCTATAAAATGTTTTTTTCCATCTCTATTTATTTCTAATTTTAGTTTTTCCGATAAAGCATTCACAACTGAAACACCAACTCCATGCAGTCCACCAGAAACTTTATATGAGTCATGGTCAAACTTACCGCCAGCGTGGAGCTGTGTCATAATTACCTCAGCTGCAGATTTTTTCTCCCCTTTGTGCATGTCAACAGGAATACCTCTTCCATCATCATTTACGGTAATTGTTCCATCTGAATTAATTTTTACATTTATATTTTTACAATGACCTGCCAATGCTTCATCAATTGAGTTATCTACCACCTCATAAACCATATGATGTAAACCAGTGCCATCATCGGTGTCTCCTATATACATTCCTGGTCTTTTTCTCACTGCCTCAAGACCTTTTAAAACTTTGATAGAGTCTGCTTGATAGTTATTTTTATTTGTCATTTTTTTAGTTTTATGGAAAATTAAATTATAACATTTTTTAATAAAAATTGTTGAATTTTAATTTTTACAAAATTTTAAATAGTTTTAAAAAGGCTTATAAATCAACTATTTTATCTTGTTTATTGATAATTTTTATATTTTAAATTGTTCGAGTAGTAAAATACTAAAATAAATTCAATAGTTAACTATTAAATTAAAATGTTTCTAACCAAATTAATAAATTATCCTATTTTTAAAAGAATTGTACCAGGTTTAATACGAAAAATTTTAACAACATTAAAAAAAAATAGAGGGTATTTCAAAGTAAAGAGTTTTCAAATGTATTTAGATATTCTTGACCCAATTGATAGGGAAATAATTTTATTTAATGAATTTGAAAAAGAGGAAATAAATTTATTGATAAAATATCTAAAAGCTAATAGATCAAAAATATTTTTGGACATAGGATCTAATTGTGGATACTATTCTGTTTTAATTTCATCCATTAAATTTATACATAAAGTTTATGCTTTTGATCCCAATCAAGAAGCTAACTTAAAATTTACAAAAACCATAAAAAAAAATTTAAAGATAAAAAATAAAATTAAATTGTACAACTTTGGTCTATCAAATATTAGTTCTAAGTTAAGAGTAAAATCCTTAAGAAAAAATAATTATACTCAAACCGGGGGGACTTCTGTTTTTCGTAAATATACAAAAGGGACATATGTTGAAACATTGGAAAATTTTAAAAAAGGTGACGACCTATTAAATTTTAATAAACTTAGATTAGGAATTAAAATTGATGTTGAAGGTTATGAGCTTCAGGTCTTAAGAGGAATAAAAAATATTTTAAAAAATAATAAATGCATAATCCAAATAGAAATATTTAAAAAAAATTATTCTAAAGTTTATAATTTTTTATCAGCAATGAACTATAGACTGGTTGCAAAAGTTGATAAAAGATCAAATTATTTTTTTAAAAGTTTGTAAAAAATAAGATAAATATATTGTGGCGGAGAGGATGGGATTCGAACCCATGAAAGAATTGCTCCTTTACACGCTTTCCAAGCGTGCGCCTTCAACCACTCGGCCACCTCTCCAATTATTTTTCTTTTGAGATTTTAAGAACTCCAATAAATGCCTCTTGAGGTATTTCTACTCTTCCAAATTGTTTTGATTTGGCTTTACCTTTTTTTTGTTTTTCTAATAATTTTCTTTTTCTGTCTGTAGCTCCACCACCATGAATTTTTGTTAAAACATCTTTTTTGAACCCTTTAATTGTCTCTCTTGCAATAATTTTTCCTCCTATTGCAGCTTGAACAGGAATCATAAAATTGTGTCTTGGAATCAAGTCTTTTAATTTTTCACAAACTTCTCTTCCAGTTTTTTGAGCAAAATCTTTATGTATCATAATAGCTAAAGCATCAACTGGTTCACCATTCACTAAAATACCAAGTTTTACTAGGTCGCCTTCTCTATGCTCAATTATTTCATAATCAAAGCTTGCATATCCACTTGTCATTGACTTAAGTCTATCATTAAAATCAAACACAACTTCATTTAAAGGAAGTTCATAATTTACTACTGCTCTATTGCCAGAATAGCTAAGATTAGTTTGTACTCCTCTTTTGTCCTGACACATTTTTATTATTGAACCTAAGTACTTATCTGGAGTAATAATAGTTGCTCTAATCCAAGGTTCTTCAATATATTTTATTAATGTTGGATCAGGTAAGCTTGATGGATTTTGTAAATCCATAGTATCACCACTATTCAAATGAACTTTATAAACTACCCCAGGGGTTGTTGTTAATAAATTAACATCAAATTCTCTTTCAAGTCGTTCTGTTACAATTTCCAGATGAAGCAAACCTAAAAACCCACATCTAAATCCTAAACCTAAGGCTGAAGATGACTCTGGTTCAAAGGAAAAGCTTGCATCATTTAATTTTAACTTTGCCAAACCATCTTTTAATTTTTGAAATTCTGAGCTATCTACAGGAAATAATCCACAAAACACCACTGGTTTACTTGGTTTAAAACCTGGTAAAGCTTTTTTTAATGGTTTTGTTGCGTCACAAATTGTATCTCCAACTTTTGTCTCTGATAACACTTTTATTCCTGTTGTGATAAATCCTATTTCTCCTGTTTTTAATTCAGTGATATCAACTGGCTTTGGTGTAAAAACACCAACTTTTTCAACTACATATTCTTGATTTGTAGACATCATTTTGATCTTCATATGTTTAGAAAGTTTTCCATCTATAACTCTAACTAATATGACAACACCTAGATAAGTATCGTACCAACTATCGACTAATAAACATTTTAAATCCGATGAACTTTCTCCTTTTGGTGCTGGTAAAGTTGTTATAATTTGCTCCAAAATATCTCCTATTCCTTCACCGGTTTTTCCAGAACACGGAATAGCATTCTCAGTATCTATCCCTATAACTTCCTCAATTTGCTTTTTTGTTCTTTGTAAGTCAGAAGCTGGTAGATCTACTTTATTTAATACTGGGACAATTTCATGATTTGTATCTAACGCCTGGTAAACGTTGGCTAAAGTTTGTGCTTCAACTCCTTGAGTACTATCAACAATCAAAATTGAACCTTCGCACGCATATAATGATCTACTTACCTCATAGCTAAAGTCTACATGGCCTGGAGTATCTATGATATTTAAAATATATTCTTTTCCATCTTTAGCTTTATAATTTAGCTTAACTGTTTGAGCTTTAATTGTGATACCTCTCTCTCGTTCTATATCCATTGAATCTAAAACTTGAGCTTTCATCTCTCTTTCAGTGAGCCCACCACAACTATGGATTATTCTGTCTGCAATAGTAGATTTTCCATGATCAATATGTGCAATAATTGCAAAATTTCTTATATTATCGATTGAACTCATTTGTTTTAGGATCGAATTTTAGCGCCAGTTTTATTTTCGACTGTTTCTATAATTGATTTTGTGATTTGATCTAAATCAGCGTCTTTAAGAGTTTTTTCTTGAGATTGAATAGTAACACTGATTGCAATTGATTTTTGGTTTTCAGGAATATTGTCACCCTCATAAACATCAAAAACTTTAATGTTTGATATCAAATTCTTATCAACATTAGATATGACATTTACTAAATCTTGAACATTAATTTTCTTATCAACTATAAAAGCAAAATCCCTTTCTGACTTTTGATAATCTGAAATAGAATATTTTGTTATTTGATCTTTTAATGATTTTTTTGGTAATTTTAAATTATCAAGAAATATTTCAAAACCTACTAAAGATTCGGTTTTCATATCTATTTGCTTAATAATATTTGGATGAATTTCACCAAAGAATGCAGCTACACTTTCTTTACCTCTATTTAAAAATAATCTTCCTGATTTACCTGGATGATAATAATCAGGTGTTTTATCATCAATAAAAAATTTTTCTGAGTCATAACCTGCTTCAACTAAAGTTTGAACCACATCTTTTTTAATATCAAAAACGTCAACATTTCTCTCTTTTTCTAACCAAGAATGACGAGATTTTTTTCCAGCTGCTAAACCACAAACTACTATATTTTGTTCACCAGGTTGCTTTCCAAAAAATGTTGGTCCTATTTCAAAAATAGATAAATCTTTAAATCCTCTATCTATATTTTTACTCATATACATAATTAAATTTGAAAATATTGAATTTCTCAAAACTCCTAATTCTGAACTTATAGGATTCACAATTTTTAATTCATCATTTTGCCCTTTGAAATGATCATTATATTTTGCATCTGTGAAAGACCAAGTAATTGCTTCCAAATAACCTTTTGAGGCAACAGATCTTTGGAGGAAATGAAACAATTTTTGAGTTTGTGTCAGAGTAGATTTTTTTCTCTCTTTGGTTGGTTCTTCGATTTTTATTTTATCATACCCAACTATTCTTACCAATTCCTCTACAACATCTATTGCCTGAGTAATATCTGGTCTCCAGGAAGGGATAGTTAATTTAAAAACTTTTTTATCTTTTTTACATGTAAAACCTAAGTTATCTAAAATTTTTAACATATCTTTTGTTAAAATTTTAAAACCTGTAACTTTTTCAAATAAATTTGGATCAAATTTAATTATTTTATTTTTAAATGTACTAACTTTTTGGATATCAATCTTACTAATTTCACCACCACAAATTTCTTTAATTAAAAATGCTGCTTTACTTAAGCCTTCTTCAATTGACAATTGGTCTATTCCTCTTTCAAATCTAAATTTTGCATCTGTATCTATATTTAATTTTTTTGCTGTTCTTCTAATTGATCTTGGATCAAAATAAGCGGACTCGATTAAAACATTTTGTGTGCCCATTTCTGTTCCAGATCTTGTGCCTCCGATGATACCACCTAGTCCTAACACGCCTTTGTCATCACTTATAACGCACATGTCATCTTCAAGCTTATAGTTTTTATTATCTAATGCTGTAAACTCTTCACCAGATTTTGAGTTTCTAACAATTATTCCTTTTTCAATTTTATCTGCATCATAAGCATGTAATGGACGATTAATATCAATCATTACATAATTTGTAATATCAACAATTGCTGAAATAGGTTTTTGACCTATAGAAATTAATTTATCCTTTAACCACTTTGGGCTTTCAGTATTTTTTACATTTGTTACCAAACAGCTTCCAAAAGAAAAACATCCTTGGTTTTTTTCGTTTGTAATTTTTACTTTAATTGTTTGAGATTTTTTCGATTTTATTTTTTGTTCTTTAATCTGTTTTAATTTACCAAAGCCTGAAGCTGCTAAATCTCTAGCTATTCCTCTAACACCAAGACAGTCCGGTCTGTTTGGTGTTATTGATAAATCAATCAAATTAGAACTAGATTGAGTAAAAAAACTTTTTCCAATACTTTTGTTGTATTTTGAGGATGAAAGCTCAGTAATTCCATCACTTTCCTCAGACAAATTGAGTTCAGATTCAGAACAAAGCATACCATAAGATGTAACATCTCTAATTTTCGCTATAACTAATTTTGTTTTATTTTTTGGAATAACCGCACCAGGAGGAGCATAAACAGTGATTAAACCTTCTTTAGCATTTGGTGCACCACATACGACCTTCTTAATTTCTTTTTCACCTACATCAACATCGCAAACTTTTAAACGGTCTGCATTAGGATGTTTTTCGGTTTTTAAAATTTTTGCTATTTTGAATAAATCTAAACCTTCAGATAAATTTTCAACACTTTCAACTTCAAGTCCAATATCAGTTAATTTCTCAAGTAACTTCTCTTCCTTATCAATTACAGATAAATGATCTTTTAACCAATCAAAAGTTATCTTCATCGACTTAGACCTCTATAATTTGTGGGTACATCAAGTGGATCAAATCCAAAGTGATTTAACCATCTATAATCACAGTCAAAGAAAGCTCTTAAATCATTAATACCATATTTTAGCATAGCTAACCTGTCTATACCTATGCCAAATGCATATCCTTGGTATTTAGCAGGATCAACTTTAACGTTTTTTAAAACATTTGGATGAACCATTCCACATCCTAAAATTTCAAGCCACTGATCCCCTTCTCCTATAACAATTTTACCATCTTTAATTTCGTAACCAATATCTACTTCTGCAGATGGTTCTGTAAAAGGAAAATGACTTGGTCTAAATCTCATTTTGATTTTTTCTACTTCAAAGAACTCTTTAATGAAATAATTTAAACATCCCTTTAAATGACCCATGTTAATATTTTTATCTATATGAAGGCCCTCAACCTGATGGAACATTGGTGCATGTGTTTGATCACTATCTGATCTATATGTTCTGCCTGGAGCAATAATTTTAAATGGCGGTTTATCCTTTAACATAGTTCTAATTTGAACCGGTGAAGTGTGCGTTCTTAACAAAACTTCCTTATCTTCGTCTAAATAAAAAGTATCATGCATGTCACGAGCTGGGTGATTATCTGGAGTGTTTAGTGCAGTAAAATTATTATATTCGTTTTCTACATCTGGTCCTTCTTCAACACTAAAACCTATTTCTGAAAATATAGATGAAATCTCATCTATTGTTTGAGATACAGGATGAATTTTTCCTCTAACAAAAGGTCTTCCGGGTAAAGTTATATCAACTCTTTCTTTTTCAAGTTTTTGATTAATTTCTTTTGTCTCAATTTCTTTAATCTTTTCCAAAATCAAAGATTGAAGTTCATCCTTTATTTTATTTAAATCAGCTGCAAAATTTTTTCTATCAGACTCTGGTATTGATCCTACAGTTTTGAATAAAGATGAAATTTGACCATTTTTACCAAACAACTCTGTTTTGATTGAATTGATTTCATCTAAGCTTAATTCATTTTTAAGCTTTGATACAAATTGATCTCTAATATTTTTTATGTCTGACATATTAGTAGATTATTTCCTTAAGAAATAAAAACAATAGAGATTAATTTAAAGCGGATTGAGCTTTTTGTACAATTGTTTTAAATGCTTCTGGACTATCGTAAGCAATTTCAGCTAAAATCTTTCTATCTATTGCAACACCACATTTACTTAAACCATTTATGAATTTTGAATAAGTCATACCCTCTGCTCTTACACCAGCATTAATTCTTTGTATCCATAATGATTTGAAATCTCTTTTTTTATTTCTTCTGTCTCTGTAAGCATACTGCATGGATTTCTCCATAGCTTGTTTGGCAACTCTGATAGTATTTTTTCTTCTGCCCCACTGACCTTTTACGGCTTTCAAAACTTTTTTATGTTTTGCTTTACTTGTTACGCCTCTTTTAACTCTTGCCATTGTTACCCTCTTAAACTGTAAGGCATGTATGATTTAACAATTTTGCCATCTTGTTTAGACAAAGTTGTAGTGCCTCTTAATTTTCTAATTTGTGAATTCGTTCGTTTAATCATACCATGTCTTTTACCTGCTTGAGCAGATATAACTTTACCCTTAGCTGATATTTTAAATCTTTTTTTTGCTGAGCTTTTTGTTTTTAATTTTGGCATAATTCTGCGGACTTATACAAAGAATGTTTAAATTTTACAACCTCTATTAAGGCTTATAAAGGTTGAATTACCATAATCATTTGCTTCCCATCAAATTTAGGTTGCAACTCTACTCTACCAATATCCTTCATATCCTCTTTAATTTTACCCATCAGTTCATTCCCTAAATGAGAGTGTTGGAGTTCTCGCCCTTTAAATCTGATAGTAAATTTAACTTTATCTCCCTTGGAGATAAATTTTTTTGCATTTTTGACCTTAAATTCATAATCATGAGTTTCAGTTACAGGTCTCATTTTAATTTCTTTTAATGAAATTATTTTTTGTTTCTTTTTTGCAAGATTTGCTTTTTTTTGAGCATCATATTTATACTTACCCATGTCCATAATTTTACATACAGGTGGGTTTGCATTAGGTGCAATTTCAATTAAATCCAAACCTTGGTTTTTTGCCATTGATATGGCTTCATTAGTGCTGATCACTCCAAGATTTTCACCATTGCTTGCAATAACTTGCACATCTGGTGAAGATATTCTGTTATTAGATCTTGGACCTCTATCCTTTGTTCTTCTTTGAAAGTAGTTTTGTTTGAAATCTGCCACTTAGTTTGATGATGCTTTGTTTAAAGCAGAGAAAGTTTTTAAAAATAAGTCTATTTCCATATTTTCTTGTTTATTAGAGTCTAACCTTCTAATCGTTACTGAATTGGAGTCAACTTCTTTTTTACCACAAATTAATAAAAGAGGTATTTTTGCTAAAGAATGATCTCTAATTTTATAGTTTAAGTTATTATTTTTAATATCAACTGCAGAACTTATGCCTGCATCTTTAATTTTTTTAGACACTTCTATTGCGTAATCATTAAATTCTTCTGAAATTGGAATTACCATTGTCTGTAAAGGTGAAATCCAAAAAGGAAATTTTCCAGCATAATTTTCAATCAATATTCCAATAAATCTTTCTAAAGAGCCAAACAGCGCTCTATGAAGCATAACAGGAACTTTTTTTGTTCCGTCTTTATCAACATATGATGCATCTAGTCGTCCAGGTAAATTTAAATCAACTTGTAAAGTTCCACATTGCCAATCTCTTCCAATAGCATCTCTTAAAACAAATTCAATTTTTGGCCCATAAAAGGCACCCTCGCCTTTATTAATACTATATTCTAACTTAGAGGCTTTAACTGCTTCAAGAAGCGAAGCTTCTGCCTTGTCCCAAACCTCATCATCTCCAACTCTTACTTCTGGTCGATCTGCATATTTTAAAATTACATTTTCAAAACCAAGGTCTTTATAAATATCTAAAATTAAATTTGTTACATTTAAACACTCACTCGTAATTTGATCTTCTGCACAAAAAATATGCGCATCATCTTGTGTAAAAGCTCTTACTCTAAGTAAACCATGTAAAGCACCTGATGGTTCGTAACGATGAACCTTACCAAATTCTGTGATACGTAATGGAAGATCTCTATAACTTTTTAAGCCCTGATTAAATACTTGTATATGACCAGGACAATTCATTGGTTTTATCGCAAACACTTTTTCATCAGGAGTTTCTGATGTGTACATATTTTCTCCATATTTTTCCCAGTGACCAGATTTTTCCCATAATTGTCGATCTAAAATTTCAGGCGTATTTACCTCTTTATATCCAGCAGCATCTTGTCTGCTTCTCATATAATTAATTAATTTTTGAAATAATGCCCATCCTCTCTCATGCCAAAAAACTGAGCCCGGACTTTCTTCTCTAAAATGAAACAAGTCCATTTCTTTTCCTAATTTTCTATGATCTCTTTTTTCTGCCTCTTCTATTCTTTTTAAGTGCTCATCTAAATCTTTTTGAGAAGCCCAGCTTGTACCATAAATTCTTTGAAGCATTTCATTGTTTGAATCACCTCTCCAATAAGCTCCTGAAACTTTCATTAATTTAAAGTATTTTCCAATTTTACCTGTTGAAGAAAGATGCGGTCCTCTGCAAAGATCATGCCAATCTCCATGAAAATAAATTGAAACATCTTCATTCTCCGGTATTGCTTCGATTAACTCAGCTTTATAGATTTCACCTTTTTTTTTAAAATGATCTATGGCTTTATTTCTGTCCCAAACTTCCCTTTTAGTAATCTCGTCTCGATCAACAATTTCTTTCATTTTATTTTCAATCTTTGTTAAATCATCTTCTGTAAACGGATCTTTTCTAGCAAAATCATAATAAAATCCGTTTTCAATTACAGGGCCAATCGTAACTTGTGTTCCTGGAAACAATTCTTGCACTGCCATTGCTAATATGTGAGCAGTATCATGTCTAATGGTTTCTAGACCCTCAGGATTTTTAGATGTAAAAATTTTTACCGAACAGTCTTTCTCAATTAAATGTTCTAAGTCTTTTAACTCGCCATCTACACTTATTACCATTGCTTGTTTAGCTAATGATTTGCTAATTTTTTCTGCTACTTCTAATCCAGTAACTTTGTTTGGGAAATCAATATTATTTCCATCAGGTAATGTAATTATAGGCATTTAATTTATTAATCTTTTATACTCTGAATAAGTAGAAAAGCACATTTTTTCAACATTAAATTTTTGAACTATATTTTTTCTTCCCTCATTACCAATTAATTTTAATTGAGTTTCGTCAATTGTCAGAGTTTTTAAAATTTTCTGACTTAAAGACTTTGCGTCACCCGCTTTAAATAAATAGCCTGTTTTTTCATCAACGACAGTCTCATTAGATCCACCAATATTACTCGCAATAATTGGTTTCTCCATAGATTGGGCCTCTACGGAAACTCTACCAAAAGCTTCTGGTTCAATAGAAGCTGAAACAATTATATCAGAAACTTTGTAAGCTAATGCCATATCTTTACAGTGATCGATAAATCTTAGCTGTTTAGTCAACCTATATTGTTCTGAAAGCCTTATTAGTTTTTTTTTATACAAATCTCTTCCCTGATCACTTCCAAGGATAACAGCATAAAATGCCTCATAACCTAATTCAATATTTACAAGATTGATTGCTTCAATAAATACCTCTTGTCCCTTCCAGGTAGTTAATCTACCAGGCAAAAGTATAATCTTTTTATCTTTTTCTATTTCCCATTGTTTTAATAATTTTTTCTCTTCAGTTTCAAGTTTTGTGGTAGGGTCAAAGTAATCAACATTAATTCCTCTAAATACTACTAATAATTTTTTTTTTTGATTTAAGTAATTTGAATAATTTTCTTTGATGTGTGAAAAAATAAAATTTGACCCTGCAATAATTAAGTCAGATCGAACCATTACTGAATTATATAATTTTTTCAAACTACTTTTAAAATTATAAGTTCCATGAAATGTAGTCACAAACTTTCTACTTGTTATCTTGGAGGCTATTAAACAAGACCATGCAGGCGCTCTGCTTCTGGCGTGTACTATCGAAATATTATTAAATAAGATGATAAAAGTTAAAATTATTGCATTAATTAAAATTAATAATGGATTTTTACTTTGAACTGGAAGTCTAAAAACTTTTACTTTCTTTTTATCTACAAATTTAAGTAATTCACCACCACTAGTAACTATAAATGATTTACAACCGTTTTCTGGCAAATAGTGAGCAATATCATAACACCCTGTCTCCGCTCCGCCATAGCCAAGTTTTGGAATTACTTGCAAAACTTTTAAATTAGATGACATTTGATATGATTATATATTAATTAACAAATCTTATAAACGATTATGGCAAATTTCAGATTCCATAAAATTTCAAAGGCTAAGAAAATTAGACATATTTGTAAAATTTATAAAAATTCTCCATTCATAGTTTTTTTACATGGATTTATGTCAGATCTTGAGGGAAAAAAACCAGAGGCTTTTTTAAGGTTTGCAATCAAAAATAAAATAAGTTTTCTTGCTTTAGAATATTCTGGTCATGGAAAATCTACAGGTAAATTTACAAATGGAAATATTTCAAAATGGAGTAAAGAGACTTCCATATTAATAAAGAAATACATAAAAAATAATAATTTTTATATCATTGGTTCCAGCATGGGTGCATGGATTGCTTTAAGACAATTCAAACTATTTAAAAAACAAATTATAGGATTTTTAGGTATTGGGTCGGCACCTGAGTTTTTAGAAAATTTGATGTGGAAAAAATTCTCCAAAAAAATAAAGCAAGAAACAACCCAAAAAGGTATATATCACTTAAAACATGGGAATTATGAGTATCCAATCACTTATCAGCTTATAAAAGATGGAAGAAAAAATAGAGTTTTAAATAAAAAAATAAATTCAAAAATTAATATTACCATGGTGCATGGTGAATATGACGAAGCTGTACCAGTAAGTTATTCGAGAAAAGTTTTAAAAATATTTCCTAAAGCAAAAAAGAAATTAATCATTGTAAAAAAAGGTGACCATAGCCTATCAAATAAGAAATGGCTCAATATAATTTTGAAAGAATTAAAATTATTAATTAACTAACTTCTTTTATAACTTTATTTAAACTGATAGGGTTTTTTAGTTTATCTAACATTTCTTTAGGACAAACTTGAATGAAATTGTTAATTTCATTATCATAATTTTCAATTATTTCTTTAGATAACAAAGATCCTGTCTCTTCATGGTGCTCCTTGATTAAATTTTTTAAATTCTCTTTCCAATAATCTGTTTCAACATTCTGCCAAACAACTGATTCTGGGTTTACTTTTTTTTCAAATTCTTGTGATTTGTCATAGATAAATGCCATACCACCTGTCATACCAGCAGCAAAGTTGTCTCCAACATCTCCAAGAATTACTACAGTTCCACCAGTCATATATTCACAGCCATTAGAGTCACATCCCTCAATAACCGTAACCGCACCTGAATTTCTTACAGAGAATCTTTCACCAGCTTGACCAGCTGCAAAAAGTTTTCCAGATGTTGCTCCGTATAGAACTGTATTTCCTAAAATAGTATTTTCATTCGAAACTAAGTTACTTTCCTCTGGTAGTCTTATAGAAATTGTAGCACCTGAAAGACCTTTGCCCACATAATCGTTTGCATCACCTTTTAATACTAACTTCAAACCTTTGGATGAAAAGGCTCCAAAAGATTGACCAGCTGACCCTTTAAAATTTAATACTAAAAAATTATCATCAAGTTTTTCATAACCATATTTTTTATATAAATGGTGAGAAATTCTTGTTCCAACTGCTCTGTGAGTATTTTTAATTAAATATTCTTTTTCAATTTTTTCAGAATTATCTAAAGCTTTTTCAATCTCAGGCCATATTTCTTGGTCTAGAGTATCTGGCACTGAATTAATTTCTTGGGTTTCACAGTATCTAGCATTGTTTCCAGAATCTGCTTGAACAAACAAAGGATTTAAATCTAAATCATCTAAATTAGGTGAACCCTTACTAACTTGTCTAAGTAAGTCAGTTCTACCTATAACGTCATTTAATGATTTAAAGCCTAATTTAGCTAAAATTTCTCTAACCTCAGTTGCTATTAATGTAAATAGATTAACAACCTTATCTGGTGTCCCGGTAAATTTTTCTCTTAATTTTTCATCTTGAGTACAGACACCAACGGGGCATGTATTTGAATGACATTGTCTTACCATTATGCATCCCATTGCAACTAAAGCAGTTGTTGCAACTCCATACTCTTCTGCTCCCATCATGGCTGCTATAACAACATCTCTACCTGTTTTAATTCCTCCATCAGTTCTGAGTGTAACTGTGTGTCTAAGATTATTTAATGTTAAAACCTGATTAGCCTCTGTTAATCCCATCTCCCAGGGGATACCTACGTATTTTACACTTGTTTGCGGTGTAGCTCCAGTTCCGCCATTATGTCCTGAAATTAGTATTATATCTGCTTTTGCTTTAGCAACTCCTGCAGCAATAGTCCCAACTCCTGAGGATGCAACCAGTTTTACTCCAACTCTTGCTTTTGGATTAATCTGTTTTAAATCATAAATAAGCTGTGCAAGATCTTCAATTGAATAAATATCGTGGTGTGGTGGAGGAGAAATTAGTGTTACTCCAGGTGTTGAGTGTCTTAACTTTGCTATTTCATCAGTTACTTTGAAGCCTGGAAGTTGTCCACCTTCTCCAGGCTTTGCACCTTGTGCAATTTTTATTTCAATCTCATTACAATTATTTAAATAATTAACTGTTACACCAAATCTTGCTGAGGCTATTTGTTTTACTCTTGAGTTTGCGCTATCTCCATTATCTAACACTTTAAATCTTTTTTCATCTTCACCACCTTCACCACTACAAGAAGCTCCTTTAATTCTATTCATACCTGTAGCCAAAGTTTCATGCGCCTCTTTAGATAAAGCACCATGAGACATGCTTCCACTTCCAAATCTTTTTAAAATATTTTCTATTGGTTCTACTTCTGAAATATCTATAGATCCTCTTAATTTTTTTTCTCTAAAATCAATTAAGTCCCTTAAATTTATTGGTGGTAAATTATAAATACCCTCCGCGTATCTTTTATAAGCTTCATAAGAATTAGAACCAACTGCACTTTGGAGTAAATGTATTAGTTTCCCTTGGTATTGGTGTGTTTCTCCATTTTTTCTATATCTATAAATCCCTCCGATAGGAAGGATTGTATCAGTGCTTTCAAATGCTTCTTTATGAATTGCTCTTATTTTTTTTTCAATTCCAGTAAGTCCAATACCAGAAATTTTA
>CACBDD010000005.1 GCA_902537905.1 uncultured Pelagibacteraceae bacterium
CATGCAATACATGGATGGTGTAAAAATAGGTGTATTAACTGGTTCATTGCTATCTACTTTATTTGGTTATTTTTTAATATTACTTACACCAAATAAACCTAAGAAATGAGAAAAATAATATTTTTATTTTCTATATTTATGATTTTGTTTAAAACCTCAGCAATAGCAAACTATGAAAAAAAATTTTATGATTTCAGTATTGAGAGCATAACCGGCGAAACAATAAATCTAAATGACTACAGAAATAAAGTGATTCTAGTAGTTAATACAGCTAGTTTTTGTGGTTTTACAAAACAATACGATGAATTACAGAAATTATGGGATTTATATAAAGAAAAAGGTTTAGTTGTACTTGGTGTTCCGTCAAATTCATTTAACCAAGAAAAAAAAAATAATGCAGATGTAAAAGAATTTTGTGAAGTAAATTTCAATATTAATTTTCCACTAACGACGATCACAGAAGTTAAAGGAGAAAATGCTCATGAACTTTTCAAATGGGCGAAAAATAATCATGGTAAATCGGCAGTTCCAAAATGGAATTTTCATAAAATTTTAATTAACAAAGAAGGTAAAGTTGAAGAAACTTTTGCGTCATTTACTAAACCAATGTCAAAAAAGTTAATTAATTCAATTGAAAGTATATTATAATTCCAAAGTTAAGCCATCATGTGCTGGTATAACGTTTTTTGGGCATAACTTTTTAAGAACTTTATAATCTAAAACAGGTGATAAATTTGTAAGAATAGCTTTTTTTGGCTTAAATTTTTTAATTACATTAAGTGAATTTTCTAAATTAAAATGCGACGGATGAAAATTGTACCACAAACAATCAATTATTAAATATTTTAAGTTTTTAAAATATTTAAAATCCTTTTCAAATATTTTGCTTACATCACTTATGTAGGCTAATTTTTTATCAATAATAAAACAATTTGAATTTACTTTACCATGTTCAACTATAACAGATTGTATATTAATTTTTTTATTATTATTTTTAGTATAAATATTTTTTTGCAATTTATTTAAATTTAATGTAGCTGGATATTCTTTTGTGTAGCTTTTAAAGATATATGAAAAAGAATTTTTTAAATATTTGGATGTGGAACTATCTGCATAAACATTTATTTGTTTTCTACTATTTATATAAAAAGATCTTAAGTCGTTTATTCCATGAGTTTGATCTCCATGCATATGTGAAAAAAGAACTTTATTAATTTTTTTAATTTTATGTCTTAAAAGTTGTTGTCTTAAATCTGGAGATGTATCTATTAGTATATTTTCTTCAGTGGTTCTCAATAAAGCAGAACATCTAGTTCTGTAATTTTTTTTATTATTTGGATCACAATTTCCAAAAAAACCATCTGGTCTTGGTACACCCATTGAACTACCACATCCTAAAATTATAAATTTCATCTTTTTTAATTAAAAAAAAGTTTATTAAAATTTTTAGTAGTTATTTCTATAAGCTCCTCTTTAGAAATATCCTTTATTTCAGCTAACTTAGCAGCAGTAAAATCGATAAATGATGGTTCATTTTTTTTTCCTCTATTAGGCACTGGTGCCAAAAAAGGACTATCTGTTTCAATTAAAATGCTTTCAATTGGGATTGATTTAAATGTCTCTTGTAAATCAACTGAATTTTTAAAAGTAATGATACCACTAGCTGAAAAGTAAGAATTTAAGGTTAATAATTTTTCTGAAAATTCTTTTGAACCTGTAAAGCAATGCATTAAAATTTTAATATTTTTATCTTTATATTGATTTAAAATTTCAAATGTTTCATTTTCAGCATTTCTAGAATGAACAATTAATGGAATATTAGTTTTTACTGATGCTTCAATATGCTCTTTAAAGCTTGCTATTTGTTTATTTTTTTCACTATTATTATAATAAAAATCTAATCCAGTTTCACCAATACCTATAATTTTTTTATTGTCTTTTAAATTATCAATTATCTCATTTGCAGAAATTATATTAGAAGAACTTTCATGTGGATGAATACCAATTGTGCCATAAATCATTTCATCTCTATTGACTAACTCCTTAACTCTAGAGAAGCTTTTAAAGGATGTAGATATTGTTAATAATTTTTTGATGCCAACATCTCTCGATCTTTGCAAAACATTTGGTAAGTCAGAGAATAAAGGTTCATGATCTAAATGACAGTGTGAATCAATCATTATTTTTTTCTATTTTTTGAAATAGTATATCAATTTTATTGATATTATCTCCTTTGGTTAAATATTCATTATTTGAAATAGTATTTAATTTTATTTGAGTTTCATTAATATCAAAAATTTTCAGTGCTTTTAGAGAAGATACTGGAATGATTGGATATAGTAAGAAACTTATTTTCCTAACAATTTCTAATGTAGTATATACAATTGTATTTAATCTGATTTTTTCATCTTTCTTTTTCCATGGTTCCTGATCATTAAAATACTTATTGGCCTCAAAAAGAGAATTAACAATATAGTCTATATAAAAGTTGATATTTTGATGATCAATTTTAGATCTAATATTATCTAAATTATCTTGGTACTTATTTAAAATTAATAAATCTTCATCTTGAAATTTAATTTCAGATGGAATTTTTCCATCACAGTTTTTTATAGCAAAAGCCGTTACTCTTTGGCATAAATTTCCATAGTTATTTGCTAAATCGCTGTTGATACAATCTTCCAATCTATCCTGAGAAATGTTGCCATCATTACCGAAAGAAACTTCTTTAATTAAATAATATCTTAATGGATCTAAACCATATTCTTTAATTATCACTAAAGGATCCAAAATATTTCCCTTGGATTTTGACATTTTTTCTTCTCCAGATAAAATCCAACCATGACCATAAACTCTTTTTGGTAAATCAATTTTAGCAGCTAATAAAAAAGCTGGCCAATATACAGCGTGAAATCGTAGTATATCTTTACCAATTAAATGTATTGAAGCGGGCCAAAATTTTTTGAACAATTCATCTTTTTTATTAGGATAATTTAATGCACTTAAATAATTTGTAAGTGCATCTAACCAAACATATATAACGTGATTTTTATTACTTGGAACTGGTATTCCCCATGAAAAACTTTTCCTACTGACAGAAAGATCTTTTAGACCACTTTTTACAAAACTAATAACTTCATTTCGTCTAGATTCTGGATAGATAAAATCTGGATTGTCTTCATAATATTTTATTAATGGTTTTTCCCATTTTGAAAGTCTAAAAAAATAAGACTCTTCCTCAATCCATTCCACTGGAGATTTGGATGATATAGCTATTTTTTTACCATCTATTTCTTCAATTTCATCTTCGTTATAAAAAGCCTCATCAGATACTGAATACCATCCAGAATAATTTGATAGATAAATATCATCGTTTTTTTCAAGTTCAGACCAAAGATATTGCACAGTTTTTTTATGTCTATCCTCAGTTGTTCTGATGAAATCAGTGTTGCATAAATTGAGCGTATCAGATAGGTCACGAAAAGTTTTGCTTATTTGATCACAAAATTTTTGAGGAGTTTCACCTGCTCGTTCTGCTGATCTTTGTATTTTTAAACCGTGCTCATCAGTTCCAGTTAGAAAATGTACTTTATAATCATCAATAATTTTAAATCTTGCAAAAAAATCTGCAACTATACTTGAATATGCATGTCCCATATGAGGTTTAGCTGATGGATAATATATAGGAGTTGTAATATAAAAATTTTTATTCATTTAAAACTTTATCCTCAAATTCCATAAATAGTGTCTCTTCGTCTAAATTATATATTTTAGTGTCATTAATTTTTTTTAAAAAATAATGATAATGATGAAATAAATTAATATTTTTTGTAGATATATTGTTTCTAAAATAAACTTCAATAAAAGAATAAATTAATTGAATAATTGGTTTACTTTTTTTGTAAGCTTTACTTGTTATTAAACTTTTCAAAAAAATATCTAAATTACTATTCTTAAGATCTAAATCATAATCTTCAGCTAGTTTTAATAATTCATATAATTTACCTGGTGTTATAAAATAACTTAATAAATTTTGATTTATTAAGTTATGAACATCATCATTTATTAATTGATTGATAATTTCAATAGACTGATCATTTGTTAAAAAAATTTTGAAATTTAAACATCTTGACTTAAGTGTAGGTAAAACTCTTTTGTTATTATTAATTAAGATAAAATTTATATTTTCATTAGGTTCTTCCAATACTTTTAGTAAAGCATTGATTGAATTCAAATTTAATAACTCAATATTATCAATTAAAACAAATCTTTTTTTTTTATTAAATGAGGATTTATTTAGATTAATTATTAAGTCTCTTATTTGATTTATATCTATATTTTTTTTATCTTCTGCAACGTCTATAAGATTAAAATTTGGATTAGATTTATTTTGTATAAGTTTAAATGATTTATTCTCTAAATTAATTTCATTATTTTTAATATCATATGAATTTTCCTCATCTTCTGATAATACAAAGTTTATTAAATGATAACCTAAAGTTGCTTTACCTATTCCTTTTTCTCCAGATAAAAGTATTTTATTTGGTAATTTGTTATTTAAAAATAATTTACATAAGTGATTAAAAATTTCGTGATGTCCATATAAATTATGTTGTATAGATGAATTTAATTTCATTTAATTAATTTTTTAACTTGATTGATAATTAGTTCTTCATTTTTCTTAATATCTAAATTTGAGTCAATTACTTTATATTTTTTTTTATTTAATTTAGATAAATCGAGAAATCCCTTTTGAACCTTGTTATAAAAACTAGCATTAAATTGATCATATCTATTTAAAGATTTACGCATTTTTAATCTTAAGAAAAGATTTTTTTTATTAACAACATTAAGAAATGTAAAATTCACTTTTATATTTTTTAATAAATATTTATTTAATGTATTTATAATCTTAATATCAACACCCATACCAAAGTGCTGATAAGCAATTGTTGAGTCTGTAAATCTATCAATCAAGATAATTTTTTTTTTATAAAATTTTTTAATAAGGTTAATATTTTCACTTCTAGCAGCTAAATATAAAAGTAGATCTGTTTTTACATTAAAATTAGATTTTTTATTTAAAATTAATTTTCTGATTTTTTCAGAATTTAAACTTCCACCTGGTTCTCTGATTCTTATGTATTTAAATTTATTTTTTTCTAAAAACCTGGATATAACTTTAATATGGTGGCTTTTACCACTGCCCTCAATACCTTCAAAAACTATTATGGGTTTCTTAGACATCACCCCAAATTAGGTAGTTTAATGATTTAAGCAATCTAGAAAAGAAATTTACTTTTTTAATTTCTTTTGAAGCAAGCAAATCATATTCACCTACTAATTCTTGGTCATAAACCACTTTTAATGTTGCAACTTTTTGATCTTTATTTATTGGCGCTTCAACAGGACCATTGTAGTTTACAGAAACTTTTAGTAATTTTTTCTTTGCTTTTTTAATTGTTTTGTAAATATCTTCATTTGTATAAACATCTACTGTCTTTTCTTTGCCTAACCAAACGTCTATTTTTTGAAAAGGTTTATTTGCCTCAGTTATTTTTACTAAATCAAAATTTGTAAGTGCATATGTTAACATTTTTGTGCTCTCTTTAGATCTTGAATTTTTTGATTTAAAACCACTTCCAACTGCAATCAACCTTCTACCATTTCTATCTATTGATGATGCTAATGAATATTTTTCTAAAGCGAGATATCCAGTTTTAATACCATCTGCGCCAAGATTTTTATATAAGAGAGGATTTCTATTACCTTGTGTTATTGGATCACCTCCTGTTCTGTCCCAAGTAAATTCTTTTTCTGCAAACATTTTATAAAATTCGGGATGTTCTTTGATTAAATATCTTGACATAATCATTATATCTCTAACTGTTGAACGATTATCGGGATGATTGATACCAGATGAATTAGAAAAAATCGTATTATCCATACCTAACTCTTTAGCTTTGGCTGTCATTAAAATTGCAAATTCTTCTTCCGTACCAGCTATACCTTCAGCTAATGCTACACAAGCATCATTGCCGGATGCTATGATTATTCCTTTGAGTAAATTTTCAACTGAAACCTGATCTCCAACCATAATAAACATTGACGAGTATCCTGAGGTGGATAATCTCCAAGCTCTTTCTGAGATAATAAACTTTTCATCCATATTTAAATCACCAGACTTAATTAAATCAAAGGCAATAATTGAAGTCATGATTTTTGTCATAGACGCAGGATAGATTGATAAGTCTGCCTCTTTTTCAAAAAGAATTTCTCCAGAATGATAATCTTGAATTATTGCAGTTTTTGCTTTGACATCAAAATTTGCAAATGATTTAGTTACAAAAAATATGAATATTAAAATAATTAAATATAATTTTTTATACATCTTTAATAATTTTCAGGTTTTCAAAGTTTAGTTTTTCAATTTCGTCAAATGACTCTTGAATTTTTTTTATATCATTATATGGACCTAATAATACCCTAAATTTTGTTTGTGATAATTTTTTTATTATGGGGTTTTTTATGTCAGTTTCATCCTTGATTCTTTTAATCATATTTTCTGCTGAGTCCTTATAATAAAAGTCTGCGATTTTAATTGAGTACAGAAAATTACTTTGGGCAATTTTAGGTAATTCTTTTTTTTCTACAGTTCCTAAATTATCTATAGTTATTCCATCAACGGGAGCTTTTTGAGCAACTTTTTTTTCCTCATCAAATGTTTTTGCTTTTTTTGCTACAAAAGTTGATTTATTAGAAATTAAAGATAATTCAACATAAGGTTCATTTTCATCAAGTAATAATTCATCAACGATTCTTTTAGTGATTACTGAATTATAAAAATTTGAAAAAATTGCATTATTAGATATTACTTGAGCAATCACAGTTTTTGTATTTTCAGGATTAGTAATTTTTACAAAAGAATTTTTTCTAATTTTTGTATGAAATATATATAATCCTCTGTTGTCTATTTTTTTTGATATTTTTTTTTCATTAAATAATATTTCATTATAAATTAAAGCAAAACCTTGATTGGTATATTCTCTATTAAAAATATATTTTGAGCTGTCTTCTTCGATTTTTTTTGGAGGTTTGGAAGATACCTTTTCTTTAATTATATCAGGTTCTGTTTTAATTATTATTTTTTGAGGTTTTTCTACTTGTTTGCAGCCAATAAGTAAAACTAATAAAAATAATGAAATTATTATTTTAAAGCTCATTTTTAAATTTATCCTTTAATGTACAAACAGCTAAAGCAAATCTCAATGACCTGTTCCATTGTAAAATTATTTCATAATTATCGAATACTACATAAGCTGGATTTAAAGTTTCAGCATCAGGAATTATATCTTTATCCGGTGTTATTATTGCTACCTCTAAATCATTGTAAGTATTTGGGATAATTGAATTATTTTGAATATATTTTCTAAAAAACTTTAATTGATTTTTGTCATGTAATTTTTTTGCAGAAATATTTAAATATTTTTTTGGAATTTCGTTTTTTAAATCAATTCTGTAAAAACATGGTCCATTAGTCTTCCAACCTATTTTTTTCAAATAATTACTTGCGGAAGCGTACGCATCAGGATTGCTTTTTAAGTTTATAGAACCATTTTTATCATAGTCGGTAGCATAATTTTTTATCGTAGAGGGCATGAATTGGAAATAACCAAAAGCACCTGCCCATGAACCATACAATGTTTTATAATTAATTTTTTTTTTTTCTATTAAATTTAAAAGTATTAAGAGTTCTTTAGTAAAAAATTCAGATCTTCTTTTATCAAAACTTAATGTGGCAAGTGAAGAAAGAATATCCATTTTACCTACATAAGTTCCAAAATTTGTTTCTATCCCCATTAATGATAAAAGAAGTTCTTTTTCTATATTAAACTCATTTTCAACAGAATTAATTAATTTTAAATTATCAATATATAATTTTTTTCCTAATTTAACTTTTTTGTCGGTGGTTCTTTTTGTTATGTATGTTTTTGTATCTTCATAAAACTCAGGTTGATATCTATCATATTTAATTACATTTGATAAAAACTGAGTGTTAGACATAACTAGATCAAATGTTTCTTCTGAAATATTATTTTTAAGAGCAATTTTTTTGAAATTTTTTTTCCAATTTTCAAATTCAATATTTACGTCTGCTAGACTGATATTATGTAAAAAGAGAGATAAAAAAAATATAAGTTTAATTAGTTTCATATAAATCTCTCAAATATATAATTACAGCAAACCAGATTATAATAAAACTTACTAATTTATTAAATGAGAAAACTTCATTGTAATAAAAAAAACCTAATAAAAATTGAAGAGTTGGTGTAATGTAGAAAATCATTCCTGACGGTCCTAAACCACATAATTCAACTCCTCTTACATATAAAAATAGAGGTATTACAGTCATTGGACCGGCTAATAATATTATTAACATCATTGAAGGATTGGATAATGAGAAATCATTGTAACCTTTGGCTGCAATCATATAAAATACAATTATTGCAATTGGTAATATAAATAAACTTTCTATTAAAAGACCAATATCAGTATCTACATTTATTTTTTTTCTCACTAAATTGTAAAACCCCCAACTTAAAGCTACAATTAAACCAACCCAAGGAAGAGATTTTAAGCTTACAAAAATTAAATATAAAATTGATAAAATAACTAACGTAATTGAAAATATTCTTTTATTATTTAATTTCTCTTTAAAAAAAATATAACCAAGAAGCACACTTAATATTGGCATTATAAAATAACCAAAACTAGCATCAATTATTCTATTAGTAGCGATAGCGTAAATCCAAACTCCCCAATTAAGAAAAATCAAGAAACCTGAGATAAATAAATAAATAAGATTTTTTTTATTTTTAATTATTTTTAAAAAAATATCCCATTTAGAAAAAAAGAAGGTTGTTAATATTAAAGTCAACGTTGTCCATAAACATCTGTGAATTACAAGTTCAATATAACCAATAAAAGTAACATATTTAAAATACAAAACTCCAAAAAAACCCCACCAAAAAGATCCAAATCCAGCAAGTAAAAGACCTTTATTAAATTCTTTATTCATTGTGCGTTGATATTAGTCTTTAATGAGTTTTTTACGACTATTTTATGGTTGAATTAAATAATTATAATTATAAAACCTTGCTCACGGAGAGATGGCTGAGCGGTTGAAAGCACCGGTCTTGAAATACCAAGTTTACCCTACCCTCTTTAAGACGATTCACATACTTATCAAGACAATCCTCATTTTTTGAAATTTAGCTTTTACGAAAAATACATCATTCCTGACTAGCCTAAGCTAGAAAACTTGTACCAAACTTGTACCAAGAATTATATTTATCTGTAACTAATTAAAACTTTATCTGGGTCACCAGATAAAGATGGATTTTGTTCTCTTCCAAGCTCTGCTGCCTTTTGAGATACATTATCATCCATATAAGAAAGTAACTCACCGTTAGTTATTTTTTTATCTTGGTTGCTATCTGCCTTACCTTCTAATCCCTTCATAAGATAATATGAAAATATTCCGTGTTCAGCTTCTTTTAAACCAGATGATATTTGATCTAATTTAGATGCAGTAAATATTGTAAAGTTATCAGGTATTCCTTCTTGATCATCTGCAACAATTCTTATTGGACGTGCTGATGCAAGTAGCATTTTTTCGTCTCTTGAAATACCGCTATAACAAGTGTCCATAAACATAGTTACAGATTTCGGATTTAATTTAATAATTTGTTCAAATAGTTCTGTTCTTGATAAAGCAGTTCTACTTAACAAATCTGGGTCACTATCTTGAGGTAAAATATATAATTCTTCACCGTTATTAGATGCTAAACCGTGACCAGCAAAGAATATTATTAATTCTGTTTGATTATTCTTAATTTTGCTTGGTAACCATTTATTTATCGTACTAATAGATTTTATTAAACTTGCGTCTTCATCTACCAATAATTTAATATTAGCTTTTGGTATTCCAAATCCTTTTCTTGCGTATTCATAAAAATACTGAGCATCTAAATTAGCAAAATTAGCAGCTGGTGTTTGTTCGTATTTTTCAATACCAATGATTAATGCTACTCTGTTTTTATTAGATCTTGATTTAATTAATGAAGGATTTAATTGCTCAAGTTTATCTGCAACTATAGTTTCTTTAATATCAACAGTAACATTTACAATTTTTGGCTTAGATTTATTGCCCCATTGGTCTATTGCAACTATTTTTAATTGTTCATCAATAGGGCTAAATCTTGGAATTGAAAATTTACCATCTTTAACAACTATAGTTTCTCCATCTACTTGGACAAATAATTTCTTAGATTTATCGATTACTTTACCTTTAATTTCATAATTGCTGTCATTAACAGTTATATTCTCAGCTATCTCAATTATTGGTGCATCATTATCTTTATCTTCAGGTTTAAATTCCTCTTGTTTAGACTCTTCTACCTTAGCAATTTTAACTTTTTTCTTTTGTTTTATAGGAATCTTGGGTTTCCAGTAACCAAGAGGTTCTAAAGTTCTGAAATTTTTTTCTTCTACAATGCCAATTGTATCAACTAAGTATGCATAAAAAAGTTCGTCTTTATAGTTCTGATCTATAATAAAATTAGAATTACACGTATAGTATGGGTTATCAAATCTTCTAATTTTATATTTGTATTCATTTGTTTTCGTATCATACGACCTATGATTATTTACACAAAATTTGATATTTTTATCCATCTCCTGCGTTTGACTTGGTTTTCCTTTAGCAATTTCAGTTTTTTTATCTTCTATTGATGGTGTTCCAAACAATATATTTCTAGCATCAACTTTAATAATAATTTCACGATCTTTAATAAGATTAACTTTATAAGGTGCGCATAGTTGAATTGCTCTCAAAACACTTTCTGAAAGAACTTTGTAAAATTCTTGACCTGGTTGTTTTAATCTCTTTTGATCAAGTATTTGTGTATGAAATACTGAACCATCATAGTCTAATAGCAACTTTACTTTTACTATAAGATTTTTTTCATTTACTGGAAGTCCCATAGGAAGACTAAGACAGCTGCTTATTTTATTTGAAATCATAGTAGAAACTATTTCATTACTATCACCGAAAGAATAAATGTCTGGTTCAGGGTTTTTTGCTTTTGAAATTAAATCAGCTATCTTATCTGGATCGGTCAACAATTCATTTTCTTTAGATTCTTTTTTAGCTAATTTTGTTTTTTCCAATTTGTCAATCTTTGCAAAAGTTTTGGAAAAATAATTTCGATGATTAGAAGGAAGTAAATTTTTAAAATTAGCTAATTTAAGATTTTTCCATAATGGTGAACTGAATGCAATATTGCCTTTGCCATAAGTTTTTTCAAAAAATAAATATAGTGATTTATTTTTCTTTTTACTTATTTCGTACAAATCATATTTTGGTCCTGTTGTAGTTCTGTAACACTCTGCTTTAAGCAAATGAGTTCTTTTGTCAGTTATGGATACTTGTTCTTTGTAGCTTTTTTTTGGATCCTCCAGATAAATTTTTACACAAAATACCCTGCCCGCTTCAGCATTTATACTAAATACTAATCCAAAACCAAAAACTATAAATAGATATGCTAGTAACCTCTTCATAGTATTACTTTACCAAATGATTATAGGATTTTACAGGATGAAACTTGTACCAAACTTGTACCTTTTGAAAATTTCTTAAAAAAAAAGCTCTGTTTTTTTGTTGAATTTATAATTTATACTTATAAAACCTTGCTCACGGAGAGATGGCTGAGCGGTTGAAAGCACCGGTCTTGAAATACCAAGTTTACCCTACTCACTTTAAGACGTTTCACATACTTATCAAGTCATTGCTTACGTTTTGAAATTTAGCTTTTACGAAAAACGCATCATTCTTGAACAGCCTAAGCTCCAAAACTTGAAGTAAACTTGAAGTAAAAATTATTTTTATCTATAACTAATTAAAACTTTATCTGGATCACCTGATAACATCGGTTCTTGTTGTCTGTTGTTAATAAATGCTTCCTCAGAAACATTTTGTTTTAAATAAGCTATTAATTCTCCATTTGTAATTTTTTTATCTTGATTGGAATCTGCCTTACCTTGCATACCCATCATTAGATAGTAAGAAAATATTCCGTGTTTAGCTTCTTCAATGCTACCAGAAGTTTGGTCATAATTTGAAGCAGTAAATATAGTAAAATTATTTTGTACTTCTTGCTCCTCTGCAACTAATCTTATTGGTCTTAATCCGGCAACTAACATTCTTTCATCTCTTGTTTGACCGCTATAACAAGTATCAAAAAACATCGTAACTGAGTTAGGCTCAACTCTATTTATTAAATCAAAAATTTCTAATCTTGAAAGTGCAGTGTATTGTAATAAATCAGCATCACCATCTTGAGGTAAGATATATAGGTTTTTACCATCATCAGACGCTAAACCGTGACCAGCAAAGAAAACATAAATATCTTTATTTTTTCCTCTTGCAATTTGTGGAAGCCACAAAGTTAATGCTTTTAAGGTTTCTCCTCTTGTTGCATTCTCATCAATTAAAACTTTTATATTTTTATTAGGTATTCCCAAGGCTCTGTTTGCATAAGCTCTAAATGCATTTGCATCTCTATTTGCATATGGTGCATCAATATTTTTAAGAGTTTTATATTTTTCAATTCCTATAATTATTGCTATTTTATTTTTATCTTGCTTAACTTTTATCTTGCTTGGATTGGGTTTTTCATAAGATCTTAATTCAGCTATTTCCTTAAATTCAACTTTAATATTTATCGTTTTTTCAGATTTATTTTGCCATTGATCTATAGCAACTATTTTAATCTTATCACCTGCATCAGGATCAACAACGAAACCTTCTAATTCAAAATTACCTCTTTTTGATATTTTTAAAGGTCTACCATTAGCTTCTAGATATAACTTGCTCTTGTCATTTACCTTCCCCTTCAAAGTATAAGTTTGGCTATCAACAATAATATTTTGAGCTATCTCAATTACAGGTGCATCATTATCAATATCTCTATTCTCAGGTTTAAATTCCTCTTGTTTAGGTTCTTCTACTTTAGCAACTTTAACTTTTTTCTTAGGGGTTGTTGTTAATTTTTCTAAAACATTTTTTTCATATGCAGTAAGTAGCTCTAAATATTTAGTTTTTGAGACTGCAAAAAAATATTTACTACAATTTTTTTTAATTTGAAAATAAAGACCTGGTGATTTACTTAAACCAACAAAATTTTTAATTCTTTCATGAGATTTTACATAAGAATGTGTGCAGTACAGAAGGTTATCCTCATTTTGGCTTGGTTCTGCTTTAGCGATTTGGGTTTTTTTATCTAAACTATTTATAAAATTTTCAATAGGTGAAATATCAAGTCCCCATGCTTGATATTGACTTCTTAAATTGGCTAACCTGACTTTGAAAAATTTATCATTTTCTTTATAATCTAGTGCAGCTGCAATATACTCATTTTCAGATATCCTTGATACAGTTACGGGTCCTCCTGTAGGACCCTGAACAGCTTTACAACTTTTCTTTGAAATAAAATAATCACCTCTGTTATCACAAAAATATATATTTGATTTAATTTCTTTTTTCTGCGTTTGGCTTGGTTCTGCTTTAGATATTTGGGTATTTTCGCAATCAAAACCTTTTTTTAAATTATCAAAATTTATTTTTAAATCGTTAAATTTTAAAGCAGATCTAACAAAATTATCTGGAATAGGAGTTTTTTTAAAATAATTTATTTCATTTTCTATACGGTCAATATCGATTTTAATTTTATTTTTTAAATTATTACAGCTGTTAAAACTAAAATTTGTAGTATTTAATTTTTTATATTCAAACTCTTCTTTTCTATTAGTCAACTCTTTAATATCTTCTTCAAAATTGGTTAATTTTGTGAAGAAAAGTTCTCTGTCAAAATTTTGGCTTGGTTCTTTCGTTTTATTCTTTTTGTTCTCATTTGTATTTATTTCTGCAGCAAATGCTCCTCTTTTTAATGTTTTTAAATCTTTAATAATAATATTAATAAATTTTTTTTCTTTAAAATTAGAATTTTTTAATTGTGAAGATAATTTTTTTACAGCATTGTCCATGCTATCAATAGAATTATTTACATAATTAGTTTCTGCTTCTGAAATACCTTTACTTAATGCTTTTGAATAAACTAATCGCTCTAATGTTCTTAATTCTTTCTGCAAACATTCTAAGTATTTTACATCTGGTTTCACTTCTAAATTTGAACATGCGTATTTTTCTTGAGCAATACAACTTGTATTTAACACCAACCCCAAACCAAGAATGATGAACAGATATGCTAGTAGACGCTTCATAGTATTACTTTACCAAATGATTATAGGATTTTATAGGACAACTTGAAGTAAACTTGAAGCGACATTAAAATTTATAAAAAAAACAGCTCTGTTTTTTGTTGAATTTTACAATTATACTTATAAAACCTTGCTCACGGAGAGATGGCTGAGCGGTTGAAAGCACCGGTCTTGAAAACCGGCAAAGGGGCAACTCTTTCCTGGGTTCGAATCCCAGTCTCTCCGCCATCACTTTAATATTTAAAGCTTTTAAACATCAAACTGATATTGTTATTTTCTATTTCAACATCAGTTTCAAAACCATTATAAAAATTATACAAATTTGTATCATCAATTTTAAGAAATTTTTTTAGATCAATTAAATCTTTCTCTTGTAAATCATTTATATATTTTTTAACAAATTTACCTAAAAGTTTATCCATTTCCTTGGTACCTCGATAATTAGAACGATAAATAATTTTTTTTTTTAATTCATCTATATTGCTACTCATTATTAGAATATAATTAATTTATTATGGATAATAAAACTAATTATGAATATTTATTATCTAACTTAACTGCTTTGAGTGGTGTTGGTATAAAAACAACAAATTTACTAAAAAAAAAGAATATAAATAATATTTTTGATTTGCTTTGGAAGCTACCAAAGTCTTATACAGATAGAAGTTTATCAACAAAAGTAAAAGATTTAAAAATCGGTGAAAATCAAACTGTTACTATTGTCGCAAATAAATATTTGTTTCCAAGAATTAGAAAATTGCCAAATAGAGTTAAATGCTCTGACGAAACGGGTGACTTAGATTGTGTTTTTTTTAACAGTTATGAGGGATATATTAAAAAAATATTACCTTTAGGAAAAGAAATAACTGTAAGTGGAAAAATTGGCTATTTTAAAAACAAATATCAAATTACTAACCCAAAGTATGTATCTGAGGATTCTAGTCTAATAAAACAAGTTCATAATAAATATTCGTTAACCGATGGTATATCTGAAAAAATTTATAATAAAATTATTAAACAAATAATAGATAAATTGCCTAACCTTAAAGAATGGCATTCGAATAAAATTTTAAATAAATTTGATAATATCAGTTGGAATGATGCCATTAAAGAATTACACAAACATGAGAATATAGGAAAATACAAAAATCATTTTTATCAAAGACTTGCCTATGATGAAATATTTGCAACATTTCTAGTTAATTCAGAAATAAGAAAAAAAATAAAGAAAGTTAAAAAGAGAAATAAAATTATTAATTTAAATAAACAAAAACAACTAATTAATAAATTAGATTTTTCGTTAACAAATGATCAAGTTAAGTCGATTAACGAAATTAATGAGGATTTGTCATCCTCAACTAAAATGTTCAGACTATTACAAGGAGATGTTGGCAGTGGAAAAACAATTGTCTCATTGTTAGCTGCGTTTAATACTATTAATTCTGGTTTCCAAGTAGCAGTTATGGCCCCTACTGAAATACTAGCAAGACAGCATTATAATTTGGCAAAAAAAATTTTTCCATCAAACATATCAACAGAGTTAATTTCTGGTAAATCTAGCTACAAGGAAAAAAAATTGATCACCAATGAGCTAATAAATAATAAGATTAATATAATCTTTGGCACTCATGCTATTTTTCAAAAAACAGTTAATTTTAAAAAATTAGGATTAATAATTATTGATGAACAACATAAGTTTGGAGTTAACCAAAGAAAAAGGTTGTCTGATAAAGGAGGAAATGATTGTGATGTATTATTAATGACTGCAACACCTATTCCAAGAACTTTAACAATGACAATTTATGGTGATATGGATTTATCAATTATTAGAGAAAAACCAAAAAACCGTAAAATGATAAAAACTTACAGTAAATTAGAAAGTAAAATTGATGATGTAATCAAATTTATAAAAAAAGAGATTAATTTAGGAAATCAAATTTTTTGGGTTTGTCCTTTAATTGAAGAATCTAAAAAACTAGATCATGCATCTGCAATGCAAAAATTTGAATATTTAAAAAAATTATTCCCTAAACAAGTCTCAATACTTCATGGAAAAACAGATATAAGTAAAAAAGAGGAAATATTAAAAAAGTTTTTAAAAAAAGAATTTAAAATATTGGTATCAACAACTATTATTGAGGTTGGCATAGATTTCCCAAATGCAAATGTAATAATAATTGAAAATGCAAATAAGTTTGGTTTATCTCAACTTCACCAATTAAGGGGTAGAGTTGGTCGAGGAGAAAAAGAGGCTACTTGTATTCTTATGTTTAAATCAAACTTAAGTGAAAATGCTAAAAAAAGAATAAATATTTTAAAAGAAACAAATGATGGATTTGTTATTTCCGAGGAAGATATGAAGATCAGAGGTTTTGGTGATATTTTAGGCTTTAAACAAAGTGGTGTTAAAAATTTCAAGCTAGCAGATCCAATTCAGAATAGTGATTTATTTGAATTAGCCGAAAAAGAAATAAAAAGAATTGAACTTGAAAATGAAAATTTAAGTAAATTCAAACCTTTAATAAAATTATACGATAGAGCAGATATAATTAACGATATAGCTTAAGAATTATTAGAAGTTCCAGCAGAAACTATAAATTTAGAAGCCTCTTCAAAAGACATATTTAAATAAATAACATCCTCAACTGGGAACATTAGTAAAAAACCACTTGTTGGATTGGGTGTTGTAGGAACAAAAACATTTACTAATTTTTTATTTGTCTTCTTTGCCATTTCACCAGTATTTTCTTTAGTAGCAAAACCAACGGCCCAAACACCTTTTCTAGGATATTCAATTAACACTACACTTTTTTTTCCATCATCCTTTTTAGAAAAGGTTTCTGTCATCTGTACGATTGCAGAATAAACAGTTCTTAGAAAAGGAATTCTTTTAAATAAATCATCTATTAATTTTAAAATTCTTTTACCAAAAAAAGATAAGGATAAACCACCAACTAAAGTAATAAATATAACTGTTATTACAATTTCTACCCCTGGTATATTAAAAGGAAGGTAGTTATTTGGATTTATATTCTTAGGTATTAAATTTGATGATATTCCAATTAAAATTTTACTTAGGTAAAGTGTAAAACCAATTGGAATTAATACAACTACACCTGTAATAAAGTAATTTCTTAAGGTTAGAGAAAAAGATTTTTTAGAGCCTTTTTTTGACATATTTTTTTTTAACTATAACTAGCATACACAACAAAAATTATTGCAATGATAAATAATACAACTAAAATTTTATTATTGAGATTCATTATGATAAATTATTATCAATTTTAGAATGAAATGAATAGAAGAAAATTTTTAACATATGTTGGTTGTGGTTGTGGAAGTTTACTTTTACATTCATGCGCAAGTGCTCCAATTACTGACAGAAAACAATTAAAATTAATCCCTGAAGCAAAATTAAATGCTCAAGCTGCTCAGATTTATGAAAAAGTTAAAGAAAAAGAGAAAATGAGCGATGACACAAAAACTTTAAATGAAATAAAAGAAATTGGAAAAAAAATGGAGGATTCAATTAGTGAATATTTCTATAGATCTAATTTAAATGACCCAACCGCAAACTTTGATTGGGAATATATTTTAATTGATAATAAAAAAGTTAGAAATGCATGGTGTATGCCAGGTGGTAAAATTGCCGTTTATACTGGAATACTTGATGTTACAAAAAATACCAATGGTCTCGCAGCAGTAATGGGTCATGAAGTTGCTCATGCTGTGGCAAAACATTCTGTAGAAAGAGCTAGCAGAGGAGTTTTACTAAACACTGGTACCAGAATTATTGATATCGCAAGTGGTGGTATATTATCAGATATTAACAGAACTACTGGAATGGATACAGTTGGTCTATTATCTCAAATTGGATTAATGAACCCATTCAATAGAAAACAAGAAAGTGAAGCTGATTATCTTGGTATGATTTTTTCATCTTTATCAGGTTACGATATTAGAGAAACAGTTAAAATTTGGGAGAGAATGAAAGAATTTAATAAAGGCAAAGAACCTCCACAATTTATGAGTACACACCCATCATCAGATACAAGAATTAAGCAATTAAATGATTGGATGAATGAGGTAATTCTTGATTATCCACCAATTGAAATAAGTTAAAATCAAAAAGTGGTGAGCCCTGATGGACTCGAACCATCGACCCATTCCTTAAAAGGGAATTGCTCTACCAACTGAGCTAAGGGCCCACAAAGATTCATTTTTATGAAAATGAATATTGTTTGTATACAGATAAATTTTAATATTTCAATTCGTTCAATGTAATTTTTATAAATATAATTCGTTATAAATTAGGGGTTTTTATTGCAAAGTTGTACACATAATAGCACAGTAATTAAAACTACAACTTATCAATGTATTTATCGTGAAATTCATCGAAGGTATTATTCATAATATTTTTTCTAATTTCAGACATTAATTCTTGATAAAAATTTATATTGTGAAGCGTTAACAGCATGGATGCTAATATTTCATTGGTATTAAACAAATGATTTAAGTAATTTTTTGAATATTTATTTAAATTTAAATTTTCACAATTAGGATCTAAAGGAGTATTATCATATTGATATTTATTATTTTTGATATTTACCCTTCCATCCCATGTAAAAGCAAGACCTGTTCTACCTGATCTCGTTGGAAGAACACAATCAAACATATCTATACCTCTTTTTACAGCCCCTAAAATATCTGAGGGCGTACCAACACCCATTAAATAATGAGGTTTTTCTTCTGGTAAATATTCTTTAATGTCATCTAAAACATTAAACATTTCATTTTGAGTTTCACCTACAGCCAAACCTCCAACCGCATAACCATCAAATCCAATATTTGTAAGTCCCTCTAACGATTTCAGTCTTAATTCTTTGAACAGTCCACCTTGAATAATGCCAAATAATGCTTTTTGAGGATTGTTGCCAAATGCCTTTTTAGATCTTTCAGCCCAATATAAAGATAAATCCATAGATTTTTTTATTAAATTATAATCTTCAGTTTTTTTTGGACATTCATCCATTATCATTACAATATCTGAGTTTAGGCCTAATTGAATTCTAATGCTTTCTTCAGGGCTTAAATAAAATTTTTTCCCATCTACATGTGAATTAAAAATGGCTCCTTTTTCACGATCTATTTTATTTAACTTTGAAAGTGACATTACCTGAAATCCACCAGAATCAGTTAGTATTGGTAAATCACAATTCATGAAACTATGTAAACCACCTGCAGCCTCAATTCTCTCTACACCAGGACGTATCATTAAATGATATGTATTGGAAAGTATTATTTCTGATCCGGTTTTCTTAATATCATCGATCGTGCAAGCTTTAACAGTTGCTTGTGTACCAACAGGCATAAATGCTGGTGTATTAATCTCACCTCTATGAGTTTCTATAACACCACGTCTGGCAAATTTATCTTTTTTTAAAACTTGAAAGGCAAAATTTTTCAATGCCATTTAATATTTTACAAAGATTTAAAACTTATAATTTTATCAGGATCTGTTACAGCTCCATTATTGTTTTGGTCACCTCTTTTGATTTTATCTACAAACTCCATTCCTTCTACAACTTTTCCAAAAACAGTATACTGTCTGTCTAAAAAGGGAGCAGGTTGAAAGCAGATAAAAAATTGACTATTCGCACTATTTGGATCTTGAGCTCTAGCCATAGATAAAGTGCCTCTATCATGAGGTAAACTGTTAAATTCTTGTTCTAAATCAGGCATATCAGATCCGCCCATACCTGCTCTTCTTAAGTCAAATTCTTTAGTTTCTGAATTTCCAAATTTAACATCGCCTGTTTGAGCCATGAAACCATCAATCACTCTATGAAAAACAACATTGTCATATTTCCCACTGTTAGCTAAATCTTTAATTCTTTTGACATGGTTTGGTGCCACGTCTTCAAATAATTCAATTTTTACATCACCATCTTTTAGTTTTAAAATCATTATATTCTCCTCAGCTATTAATTGATTTGCACTAATAAAAAATAAAATAAATATGTAAGATAAAATTCTATTCATATTTTTCTTTTAAAGATTTTATAGTGCTTTTGGTAGTAAATTTTTTAATATTTCCATTTAATTTTACTATTTCTTTAACAAATCTAGATGAAATAATTTGATTTTCTACATCTGACATTAAAAAAATTGTTTCAATGTTTTGGTTCAGCTTTCTATTCATTCCAGCAAGTTGAAATTCGTATTCAAAATCAGATACCGCTCTTAAGCCACGCAATATGATGTTTGATTTATATTTTTTACATAAATCAGTTGTTAGTGATCCAAAGGAAACAACAATAATTTTTTTTTTATTTAATTTTAAATCCTTGAATAAAGCTTTATTGACAATTTCTATTCTTTCTTCTGATGAAAATAAGTAATTTTTATTACTAACATCCGAGACACCAACTACAATTTTATCAAATAGCTTTAGTGCTTTTTTAATTACATCTATATGACCATAAGTAATTGGATCAAAAGTTCCAGGATATATAGCAATTTTACTCATTAAATTAAATTATCATCAATTTTGATTGCAGAAACTACTTTTTCATCACCAGATAATTTTATAATTCTTACACCCTGAGTATTTCTACTTGCAGTTCTTATTTCTTTTACAGCAACTCTAATAACTCTTCCTTTATTTGTAGATATCAAAATTTCATCACCTTCAAATACTGGAAAAGAAGATGTTATATTTCCATTTCTAGGAGAATTTATAATTCCAATAATACCCTTTCCTCCTCTATTAGTAACTCTATAGTCTAAATGAGAAGTCTTCTTACCATAACCATTTTCACTTATTGCTAATACAAATTTTTCTTTTGCTTTTAATTCTGATTTTTCATCTTTTGATTTTTTTCCATTTTTTTTCAATTTATCATTATCAATTACGGATAAAGAAACAATTTGATCACCTGAAGCAAGTTCAATACCCTTTATTCCTTTTGAAGATCTTCCTTTAAATACTCTTAGTTTTCTAGCCTCAAAACGAATACATTTTCCAAATCTAGTACTTAGAATTATGTCTTGATCATCTTTGCAAATTTTAACTCCAACAATTTTATCATTATTGTCAAGTTTCATTGCAATTTTTCCAGAAGCATTAATTGAAGAGAAATCCTCTAAACTATTTTTTCTAACTTTACCTTGTGCAGTTGCAAAAATAATTTGGTAACTTTTTGAGTCTGTATCTTCATCAGGCATTGGCATAATTGAACTGATAGATTGATGACTCTTTAATGGAAGTATATTAAATAAAGATTTACCTTTTGAAGCTGATGATCCTTCAGGTATTTTCCATGCTTTAATTTTATAGACTAATCCTTCTGTTGAAAAAAACAAAACTGAGGTATGTGTATTTACCGAAAGTGTCTGTATTACAGAGTCTTGATCTCTAGTTGTAATTCCCGATTTACCTTTTCCACCTCTTTTTTGTTGTTTCACATTATTTAATGAGCCTCTTTTAATGTAACCTTGTAAAGTTACTGTAATAATTACAGATTGTTTTTGAATTGTTTCTTCGATGTCATAATTTAACACTGCATCAATAATTTTAGTTCTTCTTGGAACGGCAAATTTCTCTTTAATATTTTTTAATTCTTCACTTATTACTCTCAAAAGCTCTTTTTTAGACGATATAATTTTTTTATATTTTACAATTAATTCAGCTAATTTTTTAATCTCAACTTCAATTTCATTGATACCAAGAGCTGTTAATTTTTGTAATCTTAATTCTAAAATAGCTAAAACTTGTGGTTCAGATAAAGAATAAACATTTTTACCTTTTTTTCCTTCAACTAAAGAAATTAATTTTTGTGATTTGTTTATTTTCCACTTAGTTTTAAGAATAGCATTTTTTGCGTCTTCAGGTGTTTTAGAAGATCTAATAATTTTTATAATTTTATCTAAGTTTTCTACAGCTACAGATAGACCAATTAAGATATGAGCTCGCTCCTCTGCTTTTTGAAGATCAAATTTAGTTTTTTTGATTACTACATCTTCTCTAAATGATAAAAAATTAGAAAGAAATTCTTTTAAAGTGCATGTTTTTGGTTTCCCTTCTACTATTGCTAAAGTGTTAAAACCAAAAGAACTCTCTATTTGAGTATTTTTATAAAGTTGCCTTTTAATTGTTTCTGGTTCAACACCATTTCTTAAATCAATAGCAACTCTTATACCTTCTCTATTAGACTCGTCTCTAATATCTTTAATTCCTTCAATTTTCTTTTCTCTAACTAATTGTGCAATTCTTTCATTTAATACAGCTTTGTTTACTTGGTATGGAATGGAAGTTATTACTAATCTATCTCTTCCATTTTTTAAAGTTTCTATTGATACCTCACCTCTAATTTTAAAAGAGCCTCTTCCATTGTTGTAACCTTGTTTAATTATATCTTTGCCAATTATTACTCCTCCAGTAGGAAAATCTGGTCCTGGAATATATTTCATCAATTCTTTTATTTTAATATCTTTATTGTCTATTAAGGCTAATGTACCATTAATTATCTCACCAAGATTATGAGGAGGAATACTTGTTGCCATACCAACAGCTATTCCACCAGCACCATTTACTAATAAATTTGGAAATTGTGCAGGTAATACGCTAGGTTCTTTTTCAGTTTCATCGTAATTACTTTTAAAACTAATCGTATTTTTTTCTATATCATCAATTAAATATTGTGAAACTTTAGATAATCTTGTTTCAGTGTACCTCATAGCAGCCGCAGGATCACCATCAATAGATCCAAAATTACCCTGTCCTTGAACCAAAGGTAAACTCATTGAAAAATCTTGCACCATCCTAACTAAAGCATCGTATACAGATTGGTCACCATGAGGGTGATATTTACCAATTACATCCCCGACTATTCTTGCTGATTTTCTAAATTGTTTTGACCAATCATAACCACCCTTGTACATTGCATAAAGAATTCTTCTGTGAACTGGTTTTAATCCATCTCTTACATCAGGTAATGCACGACTAACAATAACACTCATTGCATAAGACAAATAAGACGAGCTCATCTCGTCATGCATAGAGATTAGATTAATATTTTTATCTTTAGGTTCTTCAGTTTTTTGCATAGAAATTAAAATGGTATTTCGTCATCCATATCATTTGACACTTGAGAAGAATCCTCAATATTATTTTGTTGAGTTGTGTCATTCTGAATTCCACCACCAGTATTTCCTCCACCTAACATTGTAAGTGAGGAATTGTAACCTTGTATTACAATTTCTGTTGAATACTTATCTTGGCCAGATTGTTCATCTTTCCATTTTCTTGTTGTGAGTTGACCTTCGACATAAACTTGAGCACCTTTTTTTAAATATTGCTGAACAACATTTACTAATCCTTCATTGAATACAACTATACGGTGCCATTCAGTTTTTTCTTTTCTTTCACCTGTGTTTTTATCTTTCCACGTCTGGCTGGTTGCAAGACTAAGTCTAGCTACACTCTTACCATTTACCATTTGTTTAATTTCTGGGTCTGCGCCCAAACGACCAATTAATAATACTTTATTTAAACTTCCAGCCATAATATTTTAATATTTGTTAAATTAATTAATAAGATTTATATCACAATTCTTCTGAATATTAATTTTATTGACTCAAAGCAACTAAAAATATGATGAAAAAGATAGTTATAAAGGGCGCTAAAGAACACAATTTGAAGAATGTGACTGTAGAGATTCCAAAAGATAAATTTGTTGTGATAACAGGTTTGTCTGGGTCAGGAAAATCTTCATTAGCTTTTGATACTATCTATGCTGAAGGTCAAAGAAGGTATGTCGAAAGCTTATCTGCTTATGCCCGCCAGTTTTTAGATAAGATGAAAAAACCAAATGTAGATTTAATTGAAGGATTAAGTCCTGCTATAGCAATTGAGCAAAAAAATACCTCTAAAAATCCAAGATCAACAGTTGCAACTGTTACGGAAATTTATGATTATATGAGGGTGCTATATGCAAGAGCAGGTATACCCTACTCTCCTTTTACAGGTAAGCCAATAACCTCTCAAACAATTACTCAAATTGTTGATTTAATTAAAAAATTACCAAAAAAGTCTACAATTTATATTTATGCACCTGTGGTTAGAGGTCGTAAAGGTGAATATAAAAAAGATATTTTAAGCTATAAGAGACGTGGATTTAGAAAAATAAAAATTGATAACGTATTATACGATATAGAAAAATCTCCTAACCTTGATAAAAAATTAAAGCACGATATTTCAATTCTAGTAGATAGAATTGTACTTAATTCAAAACTTGGAAACAGATTAGCTGAAAGCGTAGAAACAGCTGTAAATTTAGCTAATGGATTAGTTTTTGTTGAATATGAGGATGAAACGCTTCCTCAAAAATTTAGAAAAATAGAAAAATTAATTTATTCAACAAAGTTCGCTTGTCCAGAAAGTGGTTTTACTATCGAAGAAATTGAACCAAGACTATTTTCTTTTAACAGTCCTTATGGTGCTTGTGAAGAATGTGAAGGTATTGGCATGAAGTTAAATGTAGATCCTAATTTAGTAGTACCAGATGAACGTAAAAGTTTGGCAGACGGAGCAATTGAACCATGGGCTAAATCGACAACTTTATATTATGCACAAACATTAGCTTCACTTGCTAAACATTATGAGTTTTCACTTGATGAAAAATGGAAAAAACTCCCAAAAAAAATAAAAGATATAATTCTATATGGTTCTGATGAAGATGAAATTAAATTCAATTATGATGATGGATATGAAAAATATTCTTATAAAAAAACTTTTGAAGGTGTAATAAATAATCTTGAAAGACGTTTTTTGGAGTCTGATAGTGAGTGGAAAAGAGAAGCAATAGCCGAATACCAATCTGATACAGCCTGTGAAGCTTGTAATGGTGATAGATTAAAAGAAGAGGCATTATGTGTTAAAATTAATGATTTAAATATTAGTGAAGTTACTAAAAAATCAATTCATGATGCAGCTGAATGGTTTAAGAGCTTAGAAAATAGTTTAGACAAAAGGCAATTTAAAATTGCTGAGCATGTTTTAAAAGAAATAAATGAAAGATTAAATTTCTTACTTAATGTTGGTTTAGATTACTTAACACTTTCAAGAGAGTCTGGGACTTTATCAGGTGGAGAGGCTCAAAGAATTAGGTTAGCATCACAAATTGGATCTGGTTTGACTGGAGTTTTATATGTTTTAGACGAACCATCAATTGGTTTACATCAAAAAGATAATGTAAAATTAATAAATGCATTAAAAAGATTAAGAGATCTTGGAAACACAGTAATTGTCGTTGAACATGATACTGAAACTATGGAAAATGCAGATCATATTATTGATCTTGGACCTGAAGCTGGAACAAATGGTGGAGAAATAACAGCTCAAGGAACTTATGAAGAAATTAAAAAAGATAAGAATAGTATAACTGGGCAATATCTAGCAAATAAACAATCGATAGAAATTCCTAAAACAAGACGATTAGCAAAAAACGGAAGATTTGTCGAAATCAATGGCGCCAGTGGAAATAATTTAAATAATGTTAATCTTAAAATTCCTACTGGAACATTCACTTGTGTAACAGGAGTTTCAGGCAGCGGTAAATCTACATTAGTATTACAAACATTGTTTCATGCATTAAATTTAACCCTTAATAACAAAGCTAGAAAAACTCCTAAAGCTTTCAAAGGTTATAAAGGTGTGGAACTAATTGATAAAATTATTGATATCGATCAATCCCCTATTGGTAGAACTCCAAGATCTAATCCAGCAACATATACAGGAGCTTTTGGTCCAATAAGAGATTGGTTTACTAGCTTACCAGAGTCCAAAACAAGGGGTTATAAGCCAGGAAGATTTTCGTTTAATGTTAAAGGTGGTAGATGTGAAGCTTGTGAAGGTGATGGTGTTATTACTTATGAAATGCACTTTCTACCAGATGTATATATTCAATGCGATGAGTGCAAAGGGACAAGATACAATAGAGAAACTTTAGAAATTAAGTTTAAAGGGAAAAGTATAGCAGATGTTTTAGATATGTCTGTTGATGAAGGTTGTGAATATTTTGAAAACATATCTAATATTAAAACAAAATTACTAACCTTAAAAAAAGTTGGACTTGGTTACATTAAGATTGGACAACAAGCTACCACCCTATCTGGTGGGGAAGCGCAAAGAATTAAACTAGCTAAAGAATTATCAAAAAGATCAACTGGTAGAACAATGTACATATTAGATGAACCAACAACTGGTTTGCATCAACATGATATTAAAAAATTACTAGAAATCCTTCACACTTTCGTGAAATTAGGAAACACTGTTGTAGTAATCGAACATAATTTAGATGTCATTAAAACAGCTGATTACATAGTTGATATGGGTCCAGATGGTGGTGTTAAAGGTGGTAAAATTGTTGCAGAAGGAAAACCCGAGGAAGTTTGTAAAGTAAAAGATAGTTACACCGGACAGTTTTTAAAAACCCTTTTAAACTAGATATAAAAACTTAAAAATAATCTAAAATTAGTGTATAAATAATAAGAATCATGAGTAGTTTATTATCATCACTATCTAAAACAATTCACGCATCACTAGCATTAGCTATCATATTGTTTTTTGGTCTATCTTTCTTAAACGATGGGATAGCCATTGATACTCTTTTCTGGAGTTGGCTATTTAGATACATTCATGTTGTCGTTGCAATAATGTGGATAGGATTATTATGGTATTTTAATTTTGTTCAAATCCCTAACATGGGAAAAATACCTGATGAACAAAAACCAGCTATTGGAAAAGTGATTGCTCCAGCTGCATTATTTTATTTTAGATGGGCAGCTGCATTTACAGTTTTATCTGGTTTAATTCTAGCTTTATTAAATGGATATCTACATGACGCAATGACTTTAAGCATTGGTTCTGGTGTTCCAAAACATACAGCTATAGGTATTGGAATGTGGTTAGGAATTATAATGGCATTTAATGTTTGGTTTGTAATCTGGCCGAACCAAAAAAGAGCTTTAGGAATAGTTGAAGCTGATCCAGAAACAAAAGCTAAGTCTGCTAAGACTGCAATGTTATTTTCAAGAACAAATACATTATTATCTCTACCAATGTTGTTAACAATGGTAATTGCTCAAAATTTATATTAAATAGTTTTGTTATCGTCTTCTCTCAAGACTGTTTTCTGCGAAACCCTTAACCTGACTAAAACTGTATTTGCTATATAAATTGAAGAATATGTACCAAATACAACACCAAGTATCATCGCTAAAGAAAAACCTTTTAATATTTCACCACCAAAAAAGAATATTGCCAATAGAGCTAATAAAGTTGTAGCTGAAGTAATTATCGTTCTTGATAAAGTTTCGTTGATTGAAATATTTGTTAATTCAAAAATTTTGATATCAGAATATTTTCTTAGATTTTCTCTAACACGGTCAAAAATTACAACAGTATCGTTCATTGAATAACCAACAATAGTTAAAACAGCTGCAATAATTGACAAATTAATCTCAAGACTGAATAATGAAAAAATTCCTAATGTAACAATTACATCATGAAATAAAGCCAAAATAGCACCCAAACTAAATTGCCATTCAAAACGTATCCAAATATAAATAAGCATCACTGCTAAAGATAAAGAAATAGCTATTACACCAGCTTTAAGCAATTCAGCACTAACCTTAGGACCTACATTTTCAACTCTTCTAAAGTCATAATTGCTCCCAAAAGAACTATCTAAATTCTTTTTAATTTCTTCAATTATATTTTTTTTATTATCTTTGTTTTCAAATTTAATTAGAAAGTCAGTATCATTTCCAAATTTTTTAACTGAAACATCACCTAAATCCATTTGATTAAACTTATCTCTTAAAGAACTTACGTTGATTTTGCTATCTGATGACCTTAATTCAATTAAAGTTCCACCTTTAAAGTCAATACCATAATTTAAACCTTTAAATATTAATAATAAAAGAGAAGCTGTTATTAATAATATAGATAATATATTAAATTGATTATAATATTTGTTAAAAGCTATCATTAGATTAATTTTTCCTTATTTTTATTTCTGGTTACATAAAGACTAGTGAACAGTCTTGCTATAAAATAAACTGAAAATAGAGTTGTAAATATTCCAACACCCAAGGTAACTGCAAATCCTTTTACTGGTCCAGATCCCATAAAAAATAAAATTATAGCGGCCAATAATGTAGTAATATTTGCATCAATAATTGCTGTTCTTGACTTTGTATAACCTCCATCAAAAGCTAAAATATTATTACTCTCACCCTTTAACTCTTCTTTAATTCTTTCAAAAATTAAAACATTTGCATCAACTGCCATTCCTACAGTTAAAATTATCCCCGCAATACCAGGAAGAGTTAAAGTTGCTTCAAATAACGTTAAAATACCAAGTAATAAAAATAAATTTATTATTAATGTTACGTTGGTGATTAATCCAAAAACTTTGTATTTCACAAACATAAAAATAATAACTAATAAAAAACCTATAGCTAAAGCAATCATACCTGCATTAATTGAGTCTTGTCCTAAATCAGGTCCAACAGTTCTTTCTTCTATGATTTCTAATGGAGCAGGTAAAGCTCCAGATCTTAATAATAAAGCTAAATCTGTTGCAGTTTGAAAAGTAAACCCACCACTGATTTGTCCAGATCCACTTGCTATTGTATCTCTAACAACTGGTGCACTAATTATTTTTCCATCCAAAACAATAGCTAATTGCTTGCCAATTCCTGTTGATGTTGCTTTACCAAATCTTTTGGCACCTACTCTATCTAAAGTAAATGAAACAATAGTTTGATTTGTCTGAGTATCCATTTTTGGTTGAGCATCTAATAGATTTTCCCCACTAATGATTATTCTTTTACTTACAGTTGCTTCCTCTAAGCCATCTTCAAATTTTAACTTATCAACACCAAATCTGTCACTTTCGTCACTGGTTACAAATCTAAAAGTTAAATTTGCAGTTTTTCCTAAAAGAGATTTAATTCTTTGTGGATCATCCAACCCAGGAAGTTCAACTAAAATCCTATCATTACCTCGTTTTAAAATATTGGGTTCATTTGTTCCAACTTCATCTACTCTTCTTCTTACAATCTCTATAGCTTGATCTTGTGATGAATTTTTAAGATTAATTACACCTTGTCTAGAGAAACTTACTTTTAAATTAATACCAGTATCTTCAATATCGAGTTGATGTGACTTAAACCTTGGGTAATAAGGATTTAGATCACTATTCTCATCTTGGAATACATCTATTACTGCTTGCTTGTCTAAATCAGTAACATTAAAAAAAATATTTTGATTATCAATTTTAATATTATTAACTTTAATGTTCTTCTCTTTAAAATAATTTCTAATAGTGGTTGTTAAATTTTGTAATTTTTGTTCAATTACAGGTTCATTATCAATTTCAAGTAGGAGGTATGAACCACCTTGTAAATCTAAACCAAGATTTATTTTTTTATCAAAAAAACTATCATCAAACTTAAATAAATTTGATGATGCAATTAAGATAAATAATAAAGAAAATATAGTTACAAATAAGATTCTTAGTTTAGAAAAATAAAGCACTTATCTAAATTGATTATTTTTTAACTTCTGGAGTATTGTTTAAGAGACTTTGAATACCTGTTGCTTTAACTATTTCAACTTTGACATTCTCAGCTATTTCAACTTCTACTTTGTCATTATCAATTAATCTTTCTACTCTTCCTGTGATACCACCAGAAGTGACTACTTTATCACCTCTCTTTAATCCTTCGACCATTGCTTTATGCTCTTTAACTTTTTTTTGCTGTGGTCTTATTAAGAAAAAATAAAAAATAACAAAAATTAAAATTAACGGTATAAATTGACCTATTCCTGAACCTTCCATAAATCTCCTTTAAATTATGGCATTCTTATACCATCTAACTGATTAAAACAACTTTAATTGTTGGAAATCAATTCCATATTGTTCATATAAGGTCTTAGAACTTTAGGAACTATAATAGAACCATCTTTTTGTTGATAGTTTTCCATAATTGCAATCAGTGTTCTTCCAACAGCTAAACCACTTCCATTTAAAGTACCAGCAAAAACATTTTCCTTATTTTTATTTTTATATCTAGCCTTCATCCTCTGAGCTTGAAAGGTCGAACAAGATGAACAAGAAGATATTTCTCTATATTTGTTTTCAGATGGTAACCATACTTCAATGTCATAGGTCTTCTCTGCACTAAATCCCATATCTCCCGAACACAAAATTACCTTTCGGTAAGGTAATTCTAATTTGTCAAGTATATCAGTAGCACAATTTGTCATTCTTTCTAATTCTTCTAGACATTTTTCATTTTCAACAACACTTACCATTTCGACTTTATAAAATTGATGCTGTCTAATCATACCTCTTGTATCTTTTCCGTAACTTCCAGCTTCTTTTCTAAAGCAAGGTGTTGAAGCAACAAATCTCATTGGTAAATTATTAAGATCAATCATTTTGTCTTTGACAATGTTGGTTAAGATCACCTCAGCTGTTGGGATTAAAAATTTTCTATCAGATCCTTCATCAAATTTAATTTCAAACTGATCATTTTCAAATTTAGGTAGCTGTCCAGTGCCATACATTGTGCTTTCTGATGCAATTAGCGGAGGTGATATCTCCTGATAACCATTTTGATTAATATGCGTATCAAGCATAAAATTAGATATTGCTCTTTCTAATAGAGCTAATTTATCTTTTACAAAAACAAATCTTGATCCAGTTGTTTTTGTAGCTAAATCAAAATCAAGCATATTTAGTTTTTCGCCTAATTCGTAATGTGTTTTAGGTTTAAATTCTAAATTAGGTATTTCTCCTGATTTTAATATTTCTTTATTATCATTTTCATCTTTACCGTTTGGAACATCTTCGTGTGGTATATTTGGTATGCTAGACAACAAACTATCTAGATCAAACTTAATTTGTTTTTGATCTTCTACTATTTTATCAAGTTCCTTACTAATTTCTTTGGATTTTTTAAATAAGCTTTCATCTTTAGATTTAGAAATATTTTTTTTCTCTTTTTCTAAACTTTCTTTTTTTTGAATCAAATCTCTATTTTGTTCATCAAATTTTTGAATTTTTTCAAAATCAACATTTATATTCCTTTTTTCTAGTGATTTTTGAAATTTAGAAAAATCTTTTCGTATTTCTTTAATGTTATGCATCTTCTTTTTGTAAATTTTTGTTTTCTATAAATTTTACTGAAAATATTGATAATTCATACAGAATTAATAAAGGTATTGCTAAACCTATTTGAGTTATTGGATCAGGTGGTGTTAACAATGCAGCTGCTGCAAATATAATAACAACAACATATTTTCTTCTCTCTTTTAAAAACTGACTATCAACTATACCAATTCTAGCCAATAAACTTAAAACGACAGGTAACTGAAAGCTAATACCAAATGCAAAAATTAATTTCATGACTAGAGATAAATATTCATTCACTTTAGCCTCTAATTGAATTGGTAAATTTGTAGAAAGACCTGTGCTTTCAAATGAAAGAAAAAATTTAATCGCAAGGGGCATTATCAAATAATAAACCAGCATGCCTCCTAAAAAGAATAATATAGGTGTTAATATAAGGTAAGGCAGAATTGCCACCTTTTCATGTTTGTACAAACCTGGGGCAATAAATTTCCAAATTTGCATCAAAATAAAAGGACATGTAACAAAAAAAGCAGTGAAAAATGATACTTTTAAATATGTTAAAAAGGTTTCTTGTAAAGCAGTAAATATCAATCTTCGATCAGATCCATCTTCTTTCACAGCTTTTGCGAATGGATCAACAAGGAAGCCATAAATATGTTCAGCAAATAAGTAACAAATTACAAAAAAAATAAATAAAAAGATAAAGCTATTTATTAACCTTTTTCTCAACTCTGTTAGGTGACTTACAAATCCACCACCCTGATCTTCATTGCTCATCTTTTTTAATTTCTTTTTTTATTTCATTATCAATTTTTTCTTCATCTATCTCTAGATTTGAAACTTCATTTTGAATTTTATTTACATACCTTTTGGCAGACCCAATCAAAGAACCTGCTTTCTTTAACATTACTGGAAAATCTTTAGGACCAAGAACTATTATAGCAATAGCAACAACAATTAAAATTTCAAACCAACCGATAGTAGGCATTTAAATTAATTTTTGTTATCCGAGTCTTTGTTATCGTCAGATATATTTTTTGGCTCTGTATCGTCAGTCACATCTGACGCCATTCCTTTTTTAAAACTTTTAATACCTTTAGCTACATCACCCATTAAGCTTGAAATTTTTCCTCTTCCAAACAATAAAACAACCAATATAACTACAATAGCTATTTGCCAAATTCCTATGCTCATAAAAAACTTATAACCTTTTTAAGGTTATTTTTAAAGTTACTTTTTTGTTAATCTTTGTCTTCTGGATCTAGAGTGCTATTTAACATTTCATCTATATTGGAATATATATCCTCTTTTTTCTCTTCTTGCTTTTCCTTGTAAAATTTTCCAGTTCCAAAAATAGCATTATCAACACTCGAGCTATCAATTAAACCAGCAGCACCCAATTCATCGATTGTTGGAAGATCAGATATTTTTTGTATGTTGAAATGACTTAAAAAATCATCAGTAGTTATGTATTGAATTGGTCTACCTGGAACATCTTTTCGACCACCTGGTTTAACCCAATTCAATTCCATTAAAATCTCTAAAGTGTTAGTGCCAAAAGCAACTCCCCTTATTTCCTCTATCTCAGCTCTGGTAACCGGTTGATGATAAACAATTATAGCTAATGTTTCTACTGCGGCTCTAGACAGTTTCTTTTCAACAGTTTTTTCTTGAGACATCAAATTTGATAGATTTGGAGATGTTCTAAAGGACCACTTATCTTTTATACAAATTAAATTAATTCCTCTGTTTGAATATTCTTGCCTCAATTTTTCTAAAGACTCTGGAACGTTACCTCTTTTAGAAACTTTACTTTCTATAGTATCAACATCTAAAGGCTCAGCTGCTGCAAAAATAATTGCTTCTATTTCTTTATCTAAATCTGATAATTTTGATGGAAATTTTACAATATTATCTTTTGAAGCTTTTGGTTTTTTAATCATTTATTTCCTTTATATAAATTTCATCAAACAATTTATCTTGTTTAATTGATAAATTTCCTTCTTTAACTAATTCTAATGAACCTGCAAAAATTCCAGCCTTACCAGTTTTCTTGTATTTAGAACCACTTTTAAAATTATTTGGTATTAATTCATCCAATTTTTTCCACTCAAATAATTTTCCAAAAAATTCTCTGATAGTTTTAATACCATCTTCTGCTGTAAATACAGGAAGTTTAGGAATATTAATTTTTTGAAAATCTTTAGTCATTATTATTGTTGAGTAAGCCTTCATTAATTCAAATAAACTTAAGTTATATTCAGCACTATAAATCGATCTTATATTTCCTTTCATTCCTCTAGTTCTTATTTCTCTGCCTAATCTTTTTCTCTTAAGCATTTGTTCGGATAGTAATCTGATCAATTCTAATTTCTTTAGCTGTAATTTTAATTTTTCTGCAACTTCTTGTACTTTAAATTCTTCTTCTGGAGTTCCAGGTAAAAGTAATTTTGACTTTAAATAAGCTAACCATGTTGCCATTAAAAGATATTCAGAAGCAATTTCTAAATTTAAATTTTTTTCATTAGTAATATACTCGTGAAATTGATCTGCTAACTTAGTTATAGATATTTCTTCTAAGTCAACTTTTTGAGCTTTCGCTAAATCTAAGAGTACGTCTAATGGACCATTATAATTATTTATATCAACATTAAATAATTCAGAATCATTGACAGACATAAAAAGATATTAACTTAAAATTTTATAAAATTGAGATGTTTTTTTAACAACAAAACTATTCACTTGAGGTGAATTTTCCGCCACTATCTTCATTTCCTTCATGTTTCCATTGCAATGAAGAGCTAGATTGCAACCTGCGCTGAATAAATTAATAGTATTAAGTTTTAAATCATCGCTTAAGCTCTTCATAGATAAGTCATCTGAAATTAAAATATTTTTAAATCCTATGTTTTTTCTAATAATATTTATAATTTTCTTAGAATGTGTGGCGGTGTTATTTTTGTCAATTTTTGAATAGACAAGATGTCCTGTCATAGCAAATAAACATTTTTTATTTTTAAATGTCCAAAAATCATTTTTAAGAAGATATCCATGTGTTTTGTTAATAATTGGTGTTAAGTAATGACTATCAACTTTTGCTAAACCATGACCAGGTATATGCTTCATCACTGTCCCTATTGAGTTATTTTGAAATAATTCAATGCAAATATCTCCTAATTTAGAGACAATTTTTTTATTTTTTGAATAAGATCTATCCCCAATTACTTTGCTTGCACCATTAACTCTAAGATCTAGTACTGGGACAGTATTGATATTAACACCGATTAAATTCAATAAATAAGAAGTTTTATCTACAAATAACCTATAAACGATTTCGAATTTTTTTTTATCTTTATTAAACAAATCTCCAAAATATTCAGATGTCATATTATCAAAGGAAATTAAATCTCTTAGTCTATTAACCCTTCCACCTTCTTGATCAATCATGATTGGATATTTGTTATCTTTAAAAATTTTTCTAATACTTGAGGTTAATTTTTTTACTTGATCAAAAGACTTAATATTTCTGGTAAAGAGAATAATTCCCCAAGGTTTTTGTTTTTTAAGAAATAGAATTTCATTATTAGATAACTTTGTTGATTTTAAACCAACTATGAAAGATTTTCTTTTACTTATCATTATCTAATAATTTCCAAAAATTAAATTTTTTCTTTTTCTCTTTGTTTGTTTGCTTAACATACTCAATTACATTTTGAGTATCATTCTCTAAAACTGGCAAATTTTTTGAATATAATTTTATTTTCTCGTCAATATTTTTATGAGATCTGTATGATTTTTTTTTATGTTCATCTGAAAAATAATATTTTCCTGTAAAAAAAATAAATAAAAGTATTACTAAAATGAATATTAAGTACTTTATTTCTTTAAGCATTACATTTGATTGGGTGTATCAACACCAACGATATCCATACCTGTTTTAATAACATTAGAAATAGCCTTCAAAAAAATCAGTTTATCTGGTGACACTGTATTTTGATCATTAATAAATCTTTTTTCTGGAAATTGTTTTCCTAAATTCCAATAAGAATGAAATTCAGATGCTAAATCATATAAGTAAACAGGTATTCTATGTGGTTCTAATTTATTGCTTGCAGAGTCGATACATTTTGGCCACTCAGATAATTTTTTTAATATTTTAATTTCATCATTTGAATACTCGAAATTAAAATCATTTAATTCAATCTTTGAATTTAAATCTTTGTTTATGTGTCTGAAGACAGATGAAATTCTAGCGTAACAATATTGAACATAATATAATGGATTATCTTTAGATTTTTCTTTGACAGCATCAAAATCAAAATCTAATTCAACATCACTACTTCTGTTAAGCATAATAAATCTTGTTGCATCTTTTCCAACTTCTTCAATCAAATCATCTACTGTGATATAATCCCCTTTTCTTTTTGACATTTTAAAAGGTTTCTTATTTTTTATTAATTTTACTAACTGACTTATTTTACAAATTAATTTATCTTTTTTTCCTGAAAGAGCTTCAACAGATGAGGTAATCCGTTTTATATAACCAGCATGATCTGCGCCTAGTATATTGATTAAATAATCAAATTTTCTATCAACTTTATTTTTATGATAGGCAACATCACTTGCAAAATAAGTCCATGTACCATCAGATTTTTGAAGTGCACGATCTTTATCGTCACCAAAGTCAGTAGATTTAAATAATAATTGCTCCCTTTCAACCCAATCCTTGTTATCTTCACCAGCTGGTGCTTTAATTTTTCCTTTATAAATGAAGTTATTTTTTTCTAAAAAATCTATTACACTTTCAACTTCATTGTTTAAAACAATACTCTTTTCGCTTACAAAATTATCATGATTAATACCCAAACTATTAAGATTATTTTTGATAAGCAAGAGCGCTTGCTCAATAGACAAAGCAGTCAATTTATCATTAATTTCATCAAAATTATCAAAGTTAAGACCTGAATTATTTGAAATAATATTTTTTGCAAAATCAATTAGATAATCTCCAGGATACAAATCAGGATTATCTTTAGGAAATGTCTCATTAAAATGAACTTCTCTAATTCTAAAATAAACTGATTTAGTAAAATTTATAATTTGGTTACCATAGTCATTTACATAGTATTCTTTTGTAACTTGATGTTTATTAAAAATTAAAACATTAGAGATAACATCTCCTAGAATAGCACCTCGACAATGTCCCACATGTAAAGGGCCTGTTGGGTTTGCCGAAACAAACTCTACTAAATAATTATTTTTTTTCTCTTTTTCATTTATTCCAAAACTATCTGCATTATTTGTAATATTTTTAATAAAATTTGACCAATAGGATGGTTTAAATTTAATATTAATAAATCCTGGTTTGGCTACAGATATAGTTTCAATTTGACTGTCTTTATTTTTAATTTCGGGAGCAAGTTTTTCCGCAAGCTCTAGTGGTGAAGTTTTATTAATTTTTGACAAAACCATCGCAACATTCGTTGATATGTCACAATCAAATTTTGGTGGAGGTATTTCTGCATTAATACCATTAAAACTTTTAGGAATTTCTAGTTGATTATTTTTATTTAAATCAACAATTATAGATTTAATCTTATCTAAATATAATTCAAAAATATTCATTTATTATCGTTATAAAGGTTAATTGCAAATCTATCCGTCATTCCAGATATAAAATCTGAAATAGCTCTATATTTATCTTTAGTCAATTGATCTTTAGACAAAAATTTTCTTGGTTTTGATTTAATTATTTTAAATAATTTCTTAATTATCGATTTACCCTTTTGGTTCTTTAGTAATACTGACTTGTTATCGTACATTTTGTGTCTTAAGAAAGATTTAATTTCTTTTTCTGCATTCTTAATTTGATCAGAAAAACAAACGATTAACTCATTAGATTTAGGCACATCTTTGTAAGATTTTACCTGAAGCTTTTGAATATTTTTCTGAGTATTATTTAATAAATCTCTAACCATTAGATCAATTGAATCTCTTATAATTTGATAAATTGCAATTTTATAATTTTTACTAGTAATTTTATTCCTATATTTTTTATGAATATTTTTAAAAAAATCTATTTCAACTAATTCTTCCATTTTAAACATGTTAGCTTTTATTCCATCTTGAATATCATGATTGTTATATGCAATGTCATCTGAAATAGCTGAAATTTGAGCTTCAAGAGATGGAAATGAATTAAATTTAATTTTACCTTTAAAAGTTTTTACCCCTATTAACTTGTTAACCAAATGAATGTCCTCAACGGGTCCGTTATGTTTAAGAAGACCTTCTAACGTTTCTATAGTTAAGTTTAATCCTTTAAACTTAAAATATTTATTTTCTAAAAACATAACTATTCTTAATGTTTGAAGGTTGTGATCAAATCCACCATAATTCTCCATACATTCATGTAAGGCATCTTCTCCAGCATGACCGAACGGAGTGTGGCCTAGATCATGTGCTAAACTTAAAGTTTCAGTTAAATCCTCGTTTAATTTTAAATATTTTGCTATCGATCTTGCTATTTGAGCAACTTCTATTGAGTGAGTAATCCTAGTTCTAAAATGATCTCCTTCAGTATTCACAAACACTTGGGTTTTATGTTTTAACCTTCTAAATGATGCACTATGAATAATACGATCTCTATCTCTTTGAAAAGGAGATCGATATTTTGAATTAGCTTCCTTAATTAGTCTGCCTTTACTTTTGTATACCCCTAACAAAGCGTCTTTTTTCATCCTTTAATTAAAATAATTAAGTATTATATTAGTAATATCAGTGTTGAGACATGATTAAAGAAATTAAATTTACAGATAATGCGTTAAAACAAATAGAAAGTTTGTTAGCAAAAAAAGACAAAGGATCTTTTTTTAGAATCGCAATTAAAGGTGGGGGTTGTTCGGGCTTTCAATACGAATTCACTTTTGAAAAATCAAAACAAGATGACGATCTAAATTATCAAAATATTTTAATTGATAAAACTTCTGCAGATTTACTTAAAGGATCTGAAGTTGATTATGTTTCTGAGTTAATAGGTGAACAGTTTAAAATATCTAACCCACAAACAAAATCTTCTTGTGGTTGCGGTGTTTCTTTTTCACTTTAATGCTAATTTCATCCTGGAATGTCAATTCTGTAAGAGCAAGAATTGAAAATATCAAAAGTTATTTATTAAAATATAAACCAGATATTTTAATGATGCAGGAAATCAAAACTGAGGATGTCAATTTTCCTTATGATGATTTTTCTTCAATGAATTATGAAAGTCACGTATTTGGTCAAAAAAGTTATAATGGTGTAGCAATTATTTCTAAAAATAAATTAAAAAACATTAAAACTGATTTAATTAAGGATAAATTAAAACAATCAAGAATAATTTCTGCTGAATTTGAACATAAGAAAAAAAATATTCAATTAATTAATATATACACACCAAATGGAAATCCTGTTGATACTGAAAAATATGATTACAAAAAAAATTGGCTTGATCAATTAATTAAACAACTAAAAACTTTATCCAAGAAAAATCCAAATTTAATTCTAGCTGGCGATTTTAATATAATTCCATCAGCAGAAGATGTTTACAATGTAAAAAGTTTTGAGGATGACGCATTATATAGATTAGAAATCAGAAAAAAATTTAGAGAGATGATAAATTTAGGTTTCAACGATGTGTTTAGATATTTTAATGAAGAGAAAGAAGGATATACTTTTTGGGATTATATGAGGGGTGCTTGGCAAAAAAATAATGGAATGAGAATTGATCATTTTTTAGTGTCTAATTCATTAATTGATCAAATTAAGGATATAAATATCAATAAAGATCCTCGTGGAAGAGAAAAACCTTCTGATCACACACCAATTGAAATTACTTTAACTTAAAGATTTAATTTTATTAACTAACTCTTCGTTTATATTTCTTGGACCAGTGTCCAATCTATTTTTATGACGTCTTTCTCCTGGCAATCTTACTTCACCCATTGATTTCATCTTCTCAAAAAATTCTTCCGCATGTTTTTGCCAGTTAGTTCCTGAAGTTTTATCTGGACTTATTGCCAATATAAATTCACCACCACTTGGAGGACCACCATCGTTATTATCTTTAGCTGCAGTTTCGTAACTAAAATTATCACCTACTAAAGCACCTGCTAATAATTCTACCATCATTGCAATTGCAGAACCTTTATAACTACCAAAAGGTAATAAAACTCCACCATCAGCAATTTCACCTGGATCAGTTGTTTCTTTACCCTCTTTAGTTAATCCTGTTCCAAGTGGAACTTTGTGCCCTTCTCTTTTAGCAACCTGAACTTCTCCCATTGCCATCGATGCTGTTGCCATATCATAAACAACTGGAGTTTTACCAGGTCTAGGCCAAGCAAATGAAATTGGGTTCGTTCCAAATAATGGTTTTATAGCACCCGCAGGTGCTACAGCAGGTTTGTAAGATGTACATGCAAATGCAACTAAACCTTCTACTGCTAACTTTTCTGTTTCAGGCCACATAGCAGCCATATGATGTGAATTATTTATTGCTAACACTGCAACACCATTTTCTTTTGCAGCTTTTGCTAATTCCGGTAAACCTTTATTTAAAACAACAGGTGCTAAGCAATTATTTCCCTCAACTTTAATTACTGATGGAGATATTTTTTTTACTTCAGGTTTCCCTTTACCATTTATCTTTC